>CAYMQG010000062.1:0-3509 GCA_964392625.1 uncultured Gammaproteobacteria bacterium
CCTGCCGACTGCTGCGTAATGTCCGCGGCACAGTCGGCACTGGAAGCATCAACCCGGATTCTCTTGACGCTTTCAGTGCATAGATAAAAGCGGACAATTCATTTGTTACAGAAGCGGACAAATCTATTTGTTGACAACATCTGGTTAACAGGGTATTCCAGCTACCATTCCTGTGACGGACAATCAGAATATGACACTCAACGCCCCGTGCGAGGAGAGGGTCTCCATATCCAGCACCGCCCGGCGGTAGGCAATTTTCAACGCTCCGCCGCACTGTCGCAGAGTGTAGTCAATGCGCCCTACGTAAGGCGCCCCGTCTCCGGCGCGGAACCGGTAGACGAGCACGTTCGACGTGACCGAAAGCTCCCGATTGCCTGTTTCCCGGACGCGCACGTTGGATATGAACCGGCGGGTCCGTGAGCGCGGGTTCTCGCGGTGGGCGTGACGGCTCTTCAGGCGCTCGGCCCGGGCACGCAAGCGCGTAATGTCGTCGTTAATGAACACCATGTCGTGCTTAGGGTCCCCCTGCGGCAGATCAGTCGTAGGAACCACGTAGCGGGCATCCTCGGTAAACAGATCGACCCAATCGTCCAGACGCCATTCATCAAGCAGGGCCGCCTCACGGTACAGAAAATTCTCGACCCGCTCCCGCAGCGTTGCACTGCAATCAGCCGTCATCTTTCACTCAGACCAGTTACGTGCGCGGACGCCGGCCACTTGCGATGCCGCGCTGGCCCCCGAGTCAGCGGACTTCGCCGTCCCGAACATCAGCCTCATTCAGGCCGAGCATGTACGCATGCCATTGCCGCCAGAACCCCCTCATCTGCAACTCGTCGTCCCCGTGCGGGATCGGCCTGAGCATGCCTCTTGAAAGGTCCGACCACTCCATTGCCGTCGCGCCGAAACCCTCCTGGCACGACTCCAGCGCTTCCACGTCGTCCGGCGTGGCGAATCCGCCCGGTCCGAGGAACGTCAGGAAGCTGTCCAGCCGCTTGGCCAGCATTGCCTCGGACTCCCCTTTCGGGACAAGGTGCCACGCGGTTACGTCCATCCTGTCCGGCGCCACGGGCTCGAAATACCTGACGGTGATGGCCATGATGTCGTTGATCACCAGGTTGGGAAAGATCAGCAGGTTGCGGGTGACGTCTGCCAGGCGGTAGGCGCGCTCTTCCCCGTACTTTTCCACCAGCCGTTCGCGCGCCAACCTCATCGGCTCCCGGGCGTCCTCGCCGAACAGCGCGTGCCAATACGCGGTCGGACGGCCATACCGCGCCGGGGTCTCGGCGACGCAGTGGCCGTTTCCGAGCGATTTCCCAACACCCCCGGGGCGTGCTGTCACAGGTTCGACGGTGTCATCGGTCCCCAGTCCGTCGATGTACGCCACATACGTACGGTGAGTCGTCTTCAGGTGATACTGGTCGAGGCTGTTTTCGGCGAGGAGCTTCCAGTTGGCCTTTATCGCGTACCTGTTGGAACCGGAGATTACCCGCATCCCCGCGTCCGCCTGGTCCACTATCAGGTCCAGGTACTCCATGGCGCCCCCGAGGTACGTCGTCAGTTCATCGGCATCGGCGTCGAAGTTGACGAAGTAGAAGCCGCGATAGCTTCCCACTTTCGGCGGTTCTTTCAGGCTCAATTCGCTCCGGTCGAAGCAAGGGCCGTAGGCATCTTCGCCGGGCAACCCTGTGAGTTCTCCTCGAGTGTTGAAAGACCAGCCGTGATAGAAGCACTGCAGAGTCTTCGCGTTTCCCGAGTCCGCACGGCAGATCAACGATCCGCGGTGGGGGCAGGAGTTGAAAAACACCCTGACTTGGCCATCGTGGTCCCGGACAAAGAACAGGGGTCGGCCCGCAACGGTTCGGCGTCGATAGTCGCCGGGACTCCCGACTTCCGACTCGTGCCCCAGGTAGATCCAGCACCTGTTGAAGATCCGCTCCCGCTCCCTCCGGAACACCTCGGAGGAGGTCATCGTTGACCTGCGAACCCTGAAGATCCCTCTCGTCCGGTCGTCCTTGATCAGTTCCTCGTTTTCCAACCGCTCCTCAGCGGATAACGTCCGGCTACCCAGGCTTCCCCGCCAACCAGTTCCAGGGGCGCACGTGGAGTTCCGCCCACAGGTCCGCCCGCCCGAACGGGCTGTCCGCAACGAACGCCCGGGCCGCCTCAAGCGATGGCGCCTCGATCACGACATGGGTTCCGATCATCCTTTCTCCCTCGTCGGAGAGCATGGGTCCGCTGTGGTGCAGCGCCACGGCCGGGTGGTCGGGATGGTGTTCCAGGTAATCTCGAAAGGCTTGCAAGTGCTCGTTGCGCACGTCAGCCATCCCCGGCTTGTCGGTGCCGAATACCACAATGTACATGTCTCGTCCTCCGCAATGGCCTGCAGCCACTTTACTAGGAGGCCTGTGTCGTGTCAACACACTCACGCCGGCTACCAGTCCTGCTTGCGCAGGAAGGGGTCCGCTCCTGTATGCATTAAGCGGTGGTCAAATCAGTGTCATGCAGCACACCAGGGTAATCACTAACGCCAGTATAAAATTGAGGATTGCGCCCTCCCTCACCATTTCCCGTATAGTCACCTGACCGGTCCCGAACACGATCGCATTGGGCACGGTCGAGATCGGGAGCATGAAAGCGCAGGATGCCGAGATTGTTGCCGGGATCATCATCAGTTCGGGACTGACGCCCACGGCCAGTGCGGTTGCCGTGAAGACAGGCAGCAGCAATGCGGTTGTTGCGATATTGGAAGTGATTTCGGTCAGGAAAGTTACGCCCAGGCAGATACACAGGATGAGCAGGGGTACGGGAAGCGTCGCCAGGACGGCCAGCCGTTGCGCGATCAGTTCCGCCAGGCCGCTGGATGAAAACGCTTTGGCGATAACCACGGCGCTGATGAAGAACAGTAATATGCTCCAGGGAATTTCCAGCGCGGTCTTCCAGTCAAGCAACCGGTCTCCCTGCCCTGATGGAACCAGGAACATGGCTACCACGCCCGCCATCGCCACGTGGCCGTCCCCGATACCCGTCGCCCCCAGCAATCCCGACCAGCCGCCTGAAGGCGCTGCGCGCGTTATCCACAACAATATGGTGATACCGAACACTACCAGGACGCGCACTTCATTCACCCGCCAGGTTTCCGCCGCAGGGAGGCTCAGCGTCTCTTTCCATTTGACATTGCGGGTCAACCACAAGGCCATGAGGGGCAAACCCAGGATGACCACGGGCACACCCGTCTTCATCCAGCCTGCAAAGGAATAGTAGTGGCCGGTAAACTCCGTGTAGATGCCGGCGAATACGATATTGGGTGGGGTTCCTATCAGCGTTCCGACGCCGCCTAATGATGCGGAGTAGGCCAGTCCCAGGATGACCGCTATCGACAGTTCCCTGTTATCCGCCCGTTTGATCACCGCCAGGGCAATCGGGAGCAATATCAGCGTGGTGGCGGTATTGCTGATCCACATGGACAACAGCGCCGCAGTCAGCATGAAAGCGAACACGATGCGTTTGCC
>CAYMQG010000063.1:0-2554 GCA_964392625.1 uncultured Gammaproteobacteria bacterium
GTGCAGTACGAAACCTACTTCTTCGGCGATCCCGTGCGGATGGCCGGCGCGATCTTCCACTCCAAGGACCGCACGCCTTACATGGAGCGCGTGCGCGAGTTCCTTCGCTCGTCCTCGGAAGACGACGGCTAGCAGGTCGCCGGAGAAGCAGTTGGATTCCAGGGGCTTCCGCAATGCGCTGGGGCAGTTCGCAACCGGCGTTACCGTGGTCACGACGAAGGCGGAAAACGGCGACCGCATCGGCCTTACCGCCAACAGCTTCAATTCCGCCTCGCTGGATCCGCCGATGGTGCTCTGGAGCCTCAGAAACGATTCGCTGAACTTCGAAGTGTTCGCGAATGCGGACCACTTTGCGGTCAACGTGCTGGCGGCCGACCAGGTGGAAGTCTCGCAGCGTTTCTCACGCGACGTGGAGGACCGGTTTGCGGAACTGGACTGCACGGAGGGCGTCGGGGGCGTGCCTGTCATCGCCGGTTGCGCCGCCACCTTCCAGTGCCGCAACGTGCACCGTTACAGCGGCGGCGATCATGCGATCTTCGTGGGCGAGGTGCTCCAATTCGAGGTCCACGATCGCACTCCGCTGGTTTTCCACCGGGGCGACTACACGGTCACCATGCCGCGCCCGGCGGATGGCCCGGAGATATCGGAAATCGCCGGCGGTTATGTGGATGACTTCCTGCTGCCGCTGCTGGCGCGGGCCTACCGGCTTTTCGGCCTGCCGTTCTACGAACACCTGACCGAGCAGAAGATTCCCCGCGACGAATGGCGGGTGCTGGCCACATTGAGCGACCAGAGCTGCACCCGCGACGAACTCGCTTGGATCATCCGCATGCCGGAGGAGATTCTCGACAGCACGCTCAAGGCCCTGTTCGACCAGGAGATGATCGCGGAGGCCGGACCTCGCGTGGAAGGCGGGTTGCCGCGGCTGGTGTGCACGCAGCGGGGCAGTCGGCGCGTCGTCAAGCTGCTGGCCGTGGCCAAGGCCCGCGAAGCGGACGTGCTGGCGGATTTTCCCGAACTGGAGCAGCAGGACTTCAAGCAAATGCTGCGCAGCATGATTGCGCGGCTGGCCGGCAGCAAGCGGCCGCGCTGATCATGGGCCTTTCCATATTCGCCGCCTACCTGGTGCTGGTGGTGGCGCTGGGCCTGATCGCTTCGCGCGGACAGCGCGCCAGCGAGGACTTCTGGGTTGCCGGCCGCCGTTTCGGCGTTCCCGTCCTGGTTCTCGCCAACGTGGCGGCCATCATGCACGGGGGCTCGATACTGAGCGGCGTCGCCTTCATCGGCGCGTTCGGCGGCGTTGCCGGGCTGCCTTTTCTGGCATTCGCCGTCGGCATTGCCATCGTTTTCTTCTTCTTCGCCCGAAAACTGCGTCAGTCCGGCGGCTTCACATTGCCGGACTACCTGGGCGACCGCTATGCAAGCCGGAAAATGCGGGCCTGGAGCGCGATCGTCGTCGCCGTGTCCAGCGTCGTGTACCTCGTGGCCCAGTTGCGAGGCATGGCCTTCATACTGGAACGGCTGCTGGACGTCCCCTTTCTCTGGGGGCTGGCGCTGGGCAGCCTGATATTCGTGGCCTATGTCGCCCTCGGCGGACTTCTGGCGGTGGTGTGGACGAACATCGCCCAGTTTTTCTTCATGTGGGCCGGGCTGCTGCTGATCGCACCGGTTCTGCTGCAGGAAGTCGGCGGATGGACCGGGGTCATGCAGCAGGTGGAGCAGGCCGCGCCCGGCTGGACCAGCCTGCGCGGGGTGTCCTGGGGCTGGGGGTACTTCATTTCCTGGCAGATCATCTGGATGCTGGCCTACTGCACCCGCCTCGAGCTGGTTACCAAGATGTATGCCGCGCGCGACTCGTGGGTCGCGCGCGTATCGTTGCCGTGGACCATCCTGATCGTGATGGTGTTCCTGCTCTACGGGAACATGTACCTGGGCGCCGTGGCCCGGATCACGGTCTGGGAGGGCCTGGCGTCGCCCGATCAGGCGTACGTGGCGCTGGTCGGCCAGTACCTGGCCCCGGCGCTGGCCGCGTTCGCGCTCACCGGAATCGCCGCGGCCGCGATGTCCACGACGGACTCGCTGCTGCTGATGGCGGGTTCGGCCCTGGCCCATGACCTGGTGCGCAAGTGCGTGGACGAGCCGCGGGGGGTCAGCCGCGACGAGCGCAGCTATGTCTGGATATCGCGCTGGGCCATCGTGGCCGTCGGCGCCGTGGCCTTCGTGCTGGCGATACCCGACGTGGCGTTGATCCTACGGATCGTTTCCTTCGCCGTGGCGATCATTGGCGCGGCCTTCTTCTTCCCGCTGATCGCGGGGATGGTGAGCAGGCGCGTGAGCGCCGAGGCCGCATTGACCTCGTCGGTATGCGGCGTGGTGACCACGCTGATCTGGATTGTCGGGACGCTGAGCGGCCAGGGCTGGGCGCAGGTCCTGCATCCCGGCATTCCGGGCCTGTTGGTGGCCGGCGCAACGATGGCCCTGGTCAATGCCTTTACGCCGCCGGCCGTCGCCATAGGCGGCGTCGCGGCGGCAAGCGGGGAGGGCAGCGGGTCAT
>CAYMQG010000064.1:0-10889 GCA_964392625.1 uncultured Gammaproteobacteria bacterium
GCCCGAGTCGTACGCCACGCCGATAATCTCATCCGGTGCGAACAGCGTCATGAGCGTAACCAGCGCATAACCGCCGATGATCAGGTAGTGCAGCGGCCATCCCTTGAGAATGCGCAGCACGCCCAGCACGATCGCGAGGCCCACGGAAAAGGCGACCACCATGCGCAGCCGAAAGGCGTACGTGTTGCGCGCTTCCTCGCTGCCGGCGATCGCGCCCGCTTCGGCCGCCACCTCGGCCGCCTTGTCGCCCACCGCAATGAGGGCCGGTTCCGCCACCGTGGTTCCGAAGCCGAGGCAGAAGGCAAAGGCCAGCAGCGCGGCCGCGCTGCCCTTGTGCGCGAACGCGCGGGCAATCGCTTCTCCCAACGGAAACAGTCCCAGTTCCAGCCCCTGAACGAAAAGCGCCAGCCCCAACACGACGCACACGAGCCCCAGCGCCACGCCGGCCAGATCGGGGAATGGCTGCCGGATCACGGCGGCCTGAAAGAAGGCGATCACGAGAATGATCGGCGCCAGGTCGCGCAACGCATCGGCGAGCCGCCGCCAGAGCGCCGCAAGATTCCTGAACCGCATCCTTCAACGCCGCCTTTACGAAGCCCCGATCTTCGCAAACGCCCTGGTGGCGGCGCCGGCTGTGAGCGAACCGCTCAGCCCATCTTCATCGTTTCGAAGAACGCCTTGTTGCGCTTGGTGTCGCGCATCTTGTCGATCAGGAATTCGGCGGCCGCAAGTTCGTCCATGGGATGCAGGAGCTTGCGCAGCACCCAGATCTTCTGAATTTCGTCCTCCGCGGTAATCAGGTCTTCGCGCCGCGTGCCGGAGCGGTTGATGTTGATGGCGGGGAAGACGCGCTTCTCGGAAATCCGCCGGTCCAGGTGAATTTCGGAGTTGCCGGTGCCCTTGAATTCCTCGTAGATCACCTCGTCCATCTTCGAACCTGTGTCCACCAGCGCCGTGGCGAGGATAGTCAGACTGCCGCCTTCCTCGATCTTGCGGGCCGCTCCGAAAAAGCGCTTGGGACGCTGCAGGGCGGTGGCTTCGACGCCGCCGGACAGCACCCGGCCGGATGAAGGCGTGACCGTGTTGTAGGCGCGTGCCAGACGCGTGATCGAATCCAGCAGAATCACCACATCGCGCCGGTGCTCGGCCAGCCGGCGGGCCTTATGCAGGACCATCTCCGCTACCTGCACGTGCCGTGTGGCGGGCTCATCGAAGGTGCTGGACACCACTTCGCCGCGCACCGTGCGCTGCATTTCGGTGACCTCTTCGGGTCGTTCGTCGATCAGAAGCACGATGAGGAAGGTTTCCGGATAGTTGGCCGCGATGGACTGTGCGATGTTCTGCAGCAGCATCGTCTTTCCGGCCTTGGGTGGCGAAACGATCAGACCGCGCTGTCCCTTGCCCACGGGAGCGGCCATGTCGATGATCCGCGAAGTCAGGTCCTCGGTGCTGCCGTTGCCCTGTTCCAGCGTGTAGCGTTCCTGCGGGAACAGCGGCGTGAGGTTCTCGAAAAGCACCTTGCCCTGGGAATTTGCCGGCACTTCGAAATTGATCTTGTGCACTTTCAGGAGTGCGAAGTAGCGTTCGTTATCCAGCGGCGGGCGCACCAATGCCGCCACGGTGTCGCCGGTACGCAAGTTGAATCGGCGGATCTGCCCCGGCGCCACATAGATGTCGTCGGGCCCCGCAAGGTACGACTCGTCGGCGGAACGCAGGAAGCCGAAGCCGTCCTGGAGTATTTCCAGCACGCCTTCGGCGTAGATGGACGCGCCCTCGTTGGCATGGGCCTTGAGTACCGAGAAGATGATGTCCTGCTTGCGGGCCCGGGACAGGCTTTCCAGCCCGAGCTGGCGTCCCTGCTCCAGCACCTTGGCGACCGGAAGCTTCTTGAACTCGCCCAGCCTGAGCACATGGCCAAGCTTTTCCAGTTGCTCGTCGCTGATCGTTTCCTCGGCCGTGAAGACGCCCACGTCGTCGTGATGGCGGCGGTCCCGGCGCCGTCCGCGCGGCGCGACGTTGGGGTTTCGGGAACGGGGCCCGCGGCCACGCTGTCTTCCCGTGTTTCCGGCGTAATTTCTCACAGTTTTTCTTCCAGCATCCTCGTGATCTGTTGCCGCGGCTGCGCGCCGACAACCTGCATTTCCACCTGCCCGTTCTTGAACAGGATCAGCGTGGGAATGCTGCGGACGTTGTAGCGAAAAGCGGTCTGCTGGGCCTCATCGACGTTGAGTTTGACCACCTGCATCCGCCCTTCGTATTCGTCCGCAATCTGCTCCAGGACCGGCGCGATCATCTTGCAGGGACCGCACCACTCCGCCCAGAAATCAACCAGTACCGGCAATTCATTGTCCAGCACGTCGGCCTGGAAACTGTCTTCCGCTACCTGGGTAACGCTCATATCAGGGTCTCCTCAAGAGGCATGTGGAGAAAAAATATATCGACGAAGCCCCTCGCCTCGTCTGAAAAAAATCCTCGGCCCGCGTCGGTAATCTGCGAATGGTTCGAAAACGGCTGCGCCAGCTTGGAAAGGCCACGCGCCCCCGAACGATCTCGGGCGTGGCGGTCATTCTACATGAAAACTTGCGTGCCGGGTTGGCGCCGCACCTGGCTTGACACTAGTTTGCTGTCCCGCAAGCACACTAAAATACGCAGCGTCGAAAAAGTCCGCACATTGTCCGAAGAAACCGTTTATTTCGAATCGCTGGAGCTGCCGCCGGCCTTGCGCGCGGGAATAAAGCGCGCCGGCTTCGAGACACTGACACCGATACAGGCCAAAACCCTGCCGTTGCTGATGGCCGGCCGGGACGTCGCCGGGCAGGCCCAGACCGGCACCGGCAAGACGGCAGCCTTTCTGCTGGCGCTGTTCAATCGGCTGCTTGAAAATCCATCGCCGAAGCGGACAAAGACTTCGGCTCCGCGTGCGGTCGTCCTGGCTCCGACGCGCGAACTGGCGCAGCAAATCGAGCGCGACGCGAGCCTGCTCGGGGCAGCTACGGGCCTCAGCATGATGGTGGTGTACGGCGGTGCGGCTTACAAGTCCCAGCGGGAACGGCTGAGCCGCGGTGTGGACTTGCTGATCGGCACCCCCGGCCGGCTGCTGGATTACTACCGTCAGGGCGTGTTTACCTTGGGCGCCGTGGAAGTAATCGTGATCGACGAGGCCGACCGCATGTACGACCTCGGGTTCATTCGCGACATCCGTTACGTGATGCGCCGGTTGCCACCGCGCGACAAGCGCCTGAGCATGCTTTTTTCCGCCACGCTGGGGTACCTGGTGCTGGAACTGGCGACACAGCACCTGAACCACCCGGAAATCGTGCGGATCGAGCCGGACAAGAAGGTGGTCGATGAAGTGGAGCAATGGCTCTACTACCCCTCCAGCGAGGAAAAGGCGCCGCTTCTGGCCGCGCTCTTGTCTCGCGGGGAGGTGGAGCGCAGCATGGTATTCGTCAATACCCGCCGGGAGGCCGATCACCTGGCTCGCTGGCTGGGCGAATGGGCCGGTACGGCGGAAGCGATATCCGGCGACGTGCCGCAGTCCAAGCGCATGCGCATGCTCAAGAATTTTCACGACGGCGAGCTTCCGGTGCTGGTCGCCACCGACGTCGCGTCCCGGGGCCTGCACGTGCCCGACGTGAGCCACGTCTTCAACTACGACCTGCCGCAGAACCCGGAGGACTACGTCCATCGCATCGGGCGCACCGCGCGGGCCGGCGAGATGGGTCACGCGGTGAGTTTTGCGTGCGAGCACTACGCCTATTCGCTGCCGGAGATCGAGACCTTCATCGGCCACTCGATCGAGCGCATGCCGATCGACCAGGACATGCTGGCGCCCTACATGCAGGCGCCTTCCCCCAGGGCGTACCGCCGCAAGTCCAAGCGCAGGGGCGGCGGCCACCCGCGTCGACGTTAGGGCTTTCATGAAACGTGACGCAGCGCCGGACCTGGCCGGCCTGATCGGGCCTGTCACCGGACTGGCCTGCGAAGCCGGCCGCCGCATCCTCGAACTGTTCCGCTCGGATGTCCTGGGCGTGGACTACAAGCGGGACCGCACGCCGGTCACCGAAGCCGACCATGCCGCGCACGATCACATCGTTGCCGGTCTTGAGCGCCTGACGCCGGGGATCCCGGTGCTGTCGGAGGAATCCGGCGCCGAACAGCACGCCAGGGAGCGCTCGGGCTGGGACTGGCACTGGCTGGTCGATCCGCTGGACGGCACCCGGGAGTTCATTCGCGGCGGCGAGGAATTCACCGTGAACATTGCGCTGATCCGCGGCGAGGCTCCGGTGCTCGGCGTGGTGGACGCTCCGGCCAAGGGGATCGTTTTCTTCGGTCATGAGGGCGGCGGCGCTCATTCCTGCGCGGCGGGTTCCGATGCCGCGGAGCCGATTTCCGTCCGGCAGCCTCCCGCCGAACCCCTGCGGGTGCTTGCCAGCCGCTCGCACGCCGGCTCGGCGCTGGAGCTCTACATCGGCGCGCTGGGATCAACGCACCGGCGGGCCATCTCCAGTTCGCTGAAATTCTGTCTCATTGCGCGCGGGGAGGCGGACGTGTATCCGCGCATGTGGCCCATATCGGAATGGGATACGGCCGCCGGGCAGGCCGTGCTTGAATGCGCGGGCGGCGCAGTATTCGATTTGCAGGGCAGGCGGCTGCGTTACGGCAAGGACTCGATCCGGGTTCCGCCGTTCATCGCCTGCGGCGACCGCGCGCACGACTGGCTCGACTACCTCCCGTAGCCTTCGCTCCCGGGTCAGTCGGCCCAGGCGAGGACGTCGGGAATGTAGCGTTCGGCTTCGGCCAGGTAAGCGGGCGTGAGTTCGTGAAATCCGTTGGTCTTGCGCCCGACTGCGTGCCAGACGGCGTGACCCGCCTGTTCGGGCATCGCCAGAAAGCCTTGCCAGGGCGCCAGGTACACGGAAGAAAACACCGCCTCCACGCGGCTGGGTCCCGGGTCGTTCAGAGCCGGCACATCCACTACTGTCGTGCCGTATTCCGCCAGCGGTATGGGACGCTCCTCGGGATAGTCCCGCGAGCCCACCATCAACAGCTTGTCACCGCTGCGCACCCAGCTCAGGTCCAGAACCGCGGGGTCGCCGCCGGCCGCCGACCGTTCGGTAATGCGTCCCTGCGCGTCCGGTTCCAGAATCATGTGCGAGCCGATCACGTTGGGTTCCACCTGGTTCATCTCGCCGGTAAACGGATTGCGATACTCCTTGCCGTTGAGAATTTCGCCCGTTTCGGGATTCTTGAATACGGTCATCACCTTCGACCAGATTTCATAACGGTTCTCATCGAGGCGTTCCACGCGTTTGGTCTCGCAGCCCTCGGCGGCAAACAGCACGCGCGGATTCTCGTGCGGCGTCACCGCTACGTAAACTCCGCTCCACCACCAGGGCGACACGCCGCCGTTCAGGTCCGCGCGCACCCGAACGAAATTGCGGAACGTGCTTTCGGGGGTGGCGCTCCATGCGTCGCTCAGATCCGCGGAAGAGGAGTCTTCGCCGAGGGCGGGGGCGCCCTCGTTCCCTGACGTGCCGGGGGCACAGGCAGCCGCCAGACCGCCCAGCGCAAGTGCCGACATTCCAAGCAGGTCCCGGCGGTTCAATTCGCGGTTCGATTCGGGCATGGACGTATCCTCTCGGTCGATTGGGACTTATAGTAGCCCGACGCGCGGAGGGGGCAGTATGCACGAACGAGCGAGATTCCACATCAAGGCGCTGCACGGGTTTACCGGGTCGGTGGGCAACTTGGTGTTCTTCGTTTTCGACGTGCTGGTGCTGTTCTACTACCAGCGGGTCCTGGGTTTGTCGGGGGTCCTGGCCGGCATTGCGATACTGATCAGCGTGATCGTGGACGCGGTCACCGACCCGGTTATCGGCGAGTGGTCGGACCGGCTGCGGGCCCGGTTCGGACGCCGCCACACCCTGATGTTCGGCTCGGTGCTGCCGATGGCCGTCTTCTGCGTGCTGCTGTTCGTACCGCCCGCCAACCTTCCGCAGGCGGGCCTGTTCGCCTGGTTGCTGGTGACCCTGGTGGGCATGCGCGTAATGCTGACCTTCTTCGACGCGCCAGCCGGGGCGGTCACGGCGGAAGTTGCCGCGCGTCCCGCCGATCGCGCCGAAATGGGCATCTACCGGCAACTGGTCGGCACGCTGGCTTATCTCGGCGTGGTGTACCTGGCTTTCGGGGTGTTCTTTGCGGCGACAGAGTCTTTTCCGACCGGTCAGGAGAACCCGCGGGCCTACGCGCCATTGGGTTTTTCGATCGCCGGTGCGCTGATTCTCTTCATGGTTGTAGCCGCCGCCGGCACGTACCGCCACATTCGCGCGTTCGAGCGAACGCTGCCGCCCGCTTCCAAGGCCACGGTGAACTGGCGCAAGACCCTGCTGGCCTGGCTTGAATTGATCCTGAAGATACGCAATACCCGCGCACTTTTCTTCGGGCTGTTTCTGGCGACCACGATGGGCTCTTGCATCCGCGCACTGAACATTCATTTCGGGACCTACTTGTGGGGGCTGCGGGAATCCACCGTGGACCTCGGCCTTTTTCAAATGGGGCAGATGGAGCTATGGCAGCAGGCGTTCCCGATCGGCAATCTGATCGCGGTGATTGGCGCCCGATTCATTGTCACGCGAACCGAGCCGAAGTATTTATATCTCGCCGGCTACTGCATGTTGCTGTCCACCTATGTGCTGCCGCTGTTCCTGACGCTGGCCAACGTGACGCCGGCGCCGGGCAGTGACCAGCTCGCGATTCTCCTTGCCTGTTTTCATGCCGCTACCGGCGCCGGCGCCGGGCTGATCATGATCTGCTCGGTGGTGATGTTCTCGGAAACCACCGACGAGTATTTCTTCGTCAAGAACATCTCGCGCACGGCGCTGATCCTAGCGCTGGTGCCCTTCGGGGCCAAAATCGCCAGCGGCATCGGCAAGTCCTTTTCCGGTCTCCTGCTCGACTGGGTCGGCTTCCCTTCGGTGGAGTCCGGCGCCGTCGTCACGATGGAAGTGGTCCGCACGCTGGCGCTGTATGCCGGCATCTTCTGTTCCATCGCAGGCCTCGGCGGCCTGGCGATGTTCTTCACTTTCCGGCTGACCCGCGAACGTCACAGGGAGATCCTGACCGGTTTGCGCGAGCGCGAAAACACGGCGCCGTCGGCCTCGCCCGCGGGCTAGAACAGCATGCCGATACTGACAGACGAGCAGGTCCGGGAGGCTGCGGAGCGGTTCGACGAGGCCGAACGGATCAGACGTCAGGTGCGTCCGCTGACCTTCGACTATCCGGACATGGACATGGCCGACGCACATGCGGTGCAGGACGCCTGGATTGAAATGAAGCTGGCCCGCGGCGCCCGGATTCGCGGGCGCAAGATCGGGCTGACTTCCAGGGCCATGCAGCGCGCCATGAATATCGACGAGCCGGACTACGGGACGCTGCTGGACGACATGTTTTTTGACGACGGCGCGGAGATTGAAGCCGCCGCCTTTCTGGATCCCCGGGTGGAGGTGGAAATTGCCTTCGTGCTGAACGCGCCGCTTGCCGGCGAGGACGTTTCCGTGGAGGAGGTGCTGGGCGCTACCGAGGCCGTGCATCCCTCTCTCGAGTTGATCGCGGCTCGCAGCTACCGCGTTGACCCGGAGAGCGGGAAGACACGCACGGTGGTCGACACCATCGCCGACAACGCGGCCTCGGCTGGAGTCGTGCTGGGCCGCAAGGGATTCGATCCCGGCGAGCTGGACCTGCCCTGGTGCGGCGCCGCTCTGTACTGCAACGGCGAAGTGGAGGAGACCGGGCTGGCGTCCGCGGTCATGGGGCATCCGGCCAACGGCGTTCGCTGGCTGGCGCGCCGGTTCGCGGCCCACGGGATCGGTCTGCAAGGCGGAGACGTGATTCTGAGCGGTTCGTTTACCCGGCCGGTCGCGGCCCGCGCCGGTGACGATTTTCTGGCAGACTTCGGCCCGCTTGGCCGGATTGGCTGCCGATTTGTATAGAGCGGGACGATGAAATTACCGGAAAACCGATTCAAGCGCGCGCTGAGCGAAGACGGCGTGCAATTTGGCCTGTGGCTGGCGCTCGCGTCGCCGGTGGCCGCGGAACTGTGCGCATGCGCCGGATTCGACTGGCTGCTGATCGACGGCGAGCATGGAGCAGACGATTTTCGGTCCGTATATTCGCAATTGCAGGCCATCGAGGGTACCGGGACGCCGGTCATCGTAAGGCTGGCGGACGACGATCCGGTCCGGATCAAGCGCTACCTGGACATGGGCGTGCAGTCCCTGCTGATACCCATGGTGGACACGGCGGAACAGGCGGAGAAGCTGGCGGCGGCCGTGCACTATCCGCCGCGCGGCATCCGCGGTTTGGCCACCTCGATTACCCGCGCCTCGCGCTGGACTCAGATTGAGGACTACGCCCGGCACGCCGACGAGCAGATCTGCCTGATCGTGCAGGCGGAAACCGTTACCGCGCTGGACAACCTGAAGGCCATCGCAGCGGTGGACGGCGTGGATTCGGTGTTCATCGGACCATCGGACCTGTCGGCATCCATGGGTTACCTGGGCCAGCCGGGTCATCCCGAGGTGCAGGCGGCGATCGCCCAGGCCCTGCGCGACATCGCCGCCCTGGGCAAGGCGCCGGGAACGCTCGCCGGCTCGCCCGATGCGATCCGGACGCACGCGGAAAACGGCGCGAAGTTTCTCGGGATCGGCAGCGATACGGCCCTGCTGCTCAAAGGGTCGCGGGAAGTGCTTTCGTCAACTGCCGGCTGAGAGGAAACCCCGGAAGAGGGCCCGGATTTCGTCGAGCGCCTCCGTCAGCGAATGCCCGGCATTCAGAAGGTGCAGCCGCGCGTGGTTGGCGCGGGCAAAGTCGATGCTCCACTCGATCGGCACGATGTCGTCCTGCCAGCCGTGCACGATGAACGCCGGTGCGGATACGGTTTCTCCCAGTTTCGGCCAACCGGGAACGGCCAGGGCGGGCGCCATGAGGAACAGTCCGGCCGCCGGCTGTTGCTGAGCCGCCGCTACGGCCACGTAACCGCCCATGCTGCTGCCCACCAGCAGGATCTCCTCGCTCGAATTCCGCATCCGGGCGGCCAGTTTCGCGGCCCGTTCCGCCGGATCGGGCATGCCCCGGTAGTCGATCGAATCCGCTTCAATACCGGCGTCGCGGGCGTCCTGCGCCAGCGCCGTGATCTTGGTCCCCCACGGGCCGCTTTCCTGTCCGTGCGAAAACAGAACGAGGCGGCGCCTGCTCACCCGCACTCGGCCGGCGTTTCGGGAAGCCGATCTTCATCAAAAAACTCTCTTAGCATGGCGCCGGCAATCGGGGTGTGCGCATCCAGGAACCCATGCCCCCAGCCGGGCAAGTTCACCATCCCGCCATTCCTGATCAGGTCGGGCGCGCGCAGGCTTTGCTCCCAGAGGTCGTCTTCAGGGTTCAGGACGAGCAGCGGGACCTTCAGCGCCGGCATCCTTTCCCACAGGGGATAGTTGAAGGCGGCCCGGTGTCCCCACCAGTATTTGTCGCCGCCGCGCAGGGATTCGGTGAAGATGGCCGCGGACTTTTCAAGCGAGTGGTGCTGCCTGTGCCAACGGACGAATCCCTTCCAGCGCCTGACCAGGTGTGATCCGTCCTCCGCGATCGGCTTGGCGGCATACAGGCTCCTGTGCTGGTCGAGCTCCTCGCCGGTGAACAGCGGCGCCGAGATCATCACGACGTGGCGCACCTGCCCGGGCCTCCGCAGCCCCAGTTCCACCGCAGTCTTGGAGCCCGTGTGGTAGCCCACCAGGTCTATCTCCTCCAGCCCCAACTGTTCCACGACCGCCTCCATGGCGTCGGCATAGTCCTCGATCTCCGGCGGCTCGCCCGGTGCGTCCGAAGCGCCGAAACCCGGCGTGTCGGGCGCCACGGCAAGCCGGTCGCGTCCCAGTTCGCTCAGCAGGCTCTCGTAAACGAGGCCGGAATTCGGACTCATGTGAAAACACAGCACCGCACGCCCCGAGGCGCCGGATTCGGGTTGGGCCACGCGCAGGTGTACCTGCCCGTGCGGTCCATCGACATAGATCTTGCGAATCATCTCGTTAACGGGAATCCATCGGGGTTTCGCCGTCCACGACCCGCCTGGCCGGTCCGGCTATCAGCGCATCGGGGCCGCGTACGACCTCCCGGTCCTTGTCCGGATACGGCAGCTTCATGAGGAAATGCTGCAGGGCGGCGACACGGGCCCGCTTCTTGTCGTCGGACTTGATGACCGTCCACGGCGCGTCGGCCGTATCCGTGTAGAAGAACATCGCCTCCTTCGCTTCCGTGTATTCCTCCCACTTGTCCAGCGACGCAAGATCGATCGGCGAGATCTTCCACTGCTTGAGCGGGTCGGTTCGGCGGCTGTCGAACCGGTGCGCCTGCTCTTCCTGGGAGACGGAAAAATAGAATTTGAAGAGGTGAATGCCGCTGTTTACCAGCATGCGCTCCAGGTTCGGACACTGGCGCATGAATTCGAGGTATTCCGCCCGTGTGCAGAATCCCATGACCCGTTCCACGCCGGCGCGGTTGTACCAGGAACGGTCGAACAGCACGATCTCTCCTTCGGCGGGGAGATGTTCGATGTAGCGCTGGAAGTACCACTGGCCGCGCTCCCGGTCGTTGGGTTTCTCCAGGGCCACGACGCGCGCGCCGCGCGGATTCAGATGCTCCATGAAGCGCTTTATCGTCCCGCCCTTGCCGGCCGCGTCGCGTCCTTCGCACAGGACCAGCACCTTTGCGCCCGATTCCTTGATCCAGCGTTGGGCCTTGAGCAATTCGACCTGCAGCGAGGCCTTGTGCCGCTCGTATTCCTTGCGCCGCATCTTGTCGGAATAGGGATAGACGCCCTCCTGGAATACGCGCTT
>CAYMQG010000065.1:0-32252 GCA_964392625.1 uncultured Gammaproteobacteria bacterium
GGCGGACGACACGCCGTTCGAAGACTGCTCTACATGCCCGCCGTCACCGCGATCCGATACAACCCGGACATGAAACGCACCTACCAGAACCTCGCCCAACGCGGCAAACCCGGCAAGGTCGCCCTCACCGCCGTCATGCGAAAACTCCTGATCCTGGCCAACGCCCTGATCCAGCAAGACCGCCTGTGGACTCCACAAGCCCCTCTGATCAACCATGCTTGACAACATGGATACTCCAACGCTCCCGCGAGGAGGCGGGCGAACGAAGGGCTTAAGCCGGAGCCGCCAGTTGAAGGTTCCTCTTGCACACCTGTTCCGGGAACGTCGGAGGCAGGATGCCGACGCCGAGCCCACAGGGATGTGCTCGCAGGCGTGTCCCGGAACAGGTGGGCAAGAGGAACCGAGGGTTAGCGGAGCTGCGGCCGAGTCTCGTATGATCCGCTTTGCGAAATCAACTATGAAGTTTTTTCCATAAGTTCCTGGGACTACATCGTCGTGGGCGCCGGTTCGGCGGGCTGTGCCGTTGCGAACCGCCTGTCCGCGGACCCGGACGCGCGGGTGTTGCTGCTTGAGGCCGGCGGCGTCGACCGCTCGCCGTATATCCGGATGCCGGCGGCGATCATCCGCGCGATCGGCAATCCGCGGCTCGACTGGTGCTACCAGGCCGAACCCGACCCCACCCGCAACGACCGCGTGGACCTGTGGCCGGCCGGCAAGACCCTGGGCGGCAGCAGTTCGATCAACGGCATGCTGTATGTGCGCGGCGCGGATTACGATTTCGACCGCTGGGCCGCTGAGGGCTGCGCCGGATGGTCTTACGCCGACGTGCTGCCGTTCTTCAGGCGCATGGAATCCACGCCGTTGGGCGAGGACCGCTTTCGGGGCCGCACCGGTCCGGTACGCACCGCGGCGCTGCGGACCACGCATCCGCTGGCGCACACATTCGTGCAGGCGGCCGTAGAGGCGGGACTGAAGCTCAACGAGGATTACAACGGCCGCACCCAGGAAGGCGTGGCCTATACCGAAGTGAATCAGCAACGCGGCCGCCGCTACAACGCCGCGCGGGCCTATCTGCATCCCGTACGCCGGCGCCGGAATCTCGCTATCCGTACGCACAGCGTGTGCCGGCGGCTGCTGTTCGACAACGGCCGCTGCGTGGGCGTGGAGTACAGAAAGGGCGGCCGCCTGCATCGCGCCGACGCCGGGCGCGAGGTCATCCTGTGTGCCGGCGCGATCGCCTCGCCCAAGCTGCTGATGCTGTCCGGGATCGGCCCGGCGGAGCAACTGCGCGACGCCGGCATCGAAGTCGTCAGGGACCTGCCGGGCGTAGGCGCGAACCTCCAGGAACACCCCGAGGGCATGGTGGGCATCGACGTGAACGTGTCCACCTACAACACCGAGATCAACAGCTGGAAGATCGTCCTGCACGGGCTGAACTGGCTGCTGTTCGGGCGCGGCCCCGCCACCAGCCCCTACCCCCACGCAGTGGCCTTCATCCGCTCGGCGCCGAGCGAACCGCGGCCCGACATCCAGGTGCAGCTCGGCCCCTATGCCTTCAGCTTCTCGGAAGAAGGCGTCATCCCTTATGACAAGCCGGCCATTTCCGCCGCGATCAACGTGTCCCATCCCCGCTCGCGCGGCAGCATACGGCTGCGCAGCGCGGACCCGGATGCGCCGCCGGTCATCTCCCATGCGCTGCTGGACGACGACGACATGGACCGGCTGATCAGCGGGTGCCGGCAGGTCCGTGAAATACTCAATGGTTCCGCGTTCGATCCTTACCGCATCGGCGAGCGGCTGCCCGGGCCGGACGTGCAAAGCCCGGACGAATGGCGCGACTACCTGCGCCGCACCGCCTTCCTCGGCTATCACCCCGTAGGCACGTGCAAAATGGGCACCGACGGACTCGCGGTCACGCGGCCCGACCTGACCGTCCGCGGCGTGGACGGGCTGTGCGTCGCGGACGCATCGGTGATGCCCAGCCTGACCAGCGGCAACACCAACGCCACCGCGATGATGATCGGGGAACGGGCGGCGGATTTCATCCTTCAGGAGGCGGCCTGAAGGGCGCCGATACAACAAGGGAGAAAACGACAGATGGTAAACAGACGCACATTCATGACCACGGCTGCGGGCGCGGCAGGCTCGCTGTTGGCCGCCCCGGCGCTTCAGGCCGACGGGACGAAATCGGTCAGTCCGCCCACCAGCCGGGTCGTCTCCGAGTTCCTCCATTTCGACGACCCGGTGGAGGAGTTTCGCGCGCAGATGCGCATGGAACGGGACCTCGTCGAGGAGCAGGGCACGACCCTGACCTGGTACCACTGGCTGGTCTTCGTCATTCCGGGGGGACGGCGCCCGGAGGCCCTGATCCGCTACGAGGGGATCGAGTTCAGCTATTTCCGCCATCTGGGCGACCACAACTACCGTATCCATGCGCACAATATTTCACTCCCCCGGGACCTCCATACCAACGAATTTACGGATTCCGTGACCAATCCCATAACGGGCGAACTCGTCGAGGTGCCGGTGACGCCGCTGCTGACCGATCCGGGCACCATCGGAAGCCCGATAGGTTTTCGCAACCTGGCCGGCGACGGGTTTGTCCAGTCTCCCTACCGCAAGTTCCGGATCGAGAACGACCTGATCAAGATGGACCTGGTGCGCAGCGCTCCGCCGGACTGGCCGGCCACGCACATCGAGAATTCCTGCAACTGGGTGGAATTCGACCTGTTCGCGAACGAGACCATCACGTCGCTGCCCGCCCACTTTTGCGGTCATTACGCCTTCGAGCATCCCGCCTGGCTGAAGATGCCCGAGGGCATGGGCCACCTGGCGGGGTTCTGGGACGGCAAGAAGGTTAATTCGGTATCGGAACTGCCGCGCGAGTTCCTGGACCGCATGGAGCGCGAGTACCCGGAACTGCTCGAGCCGCGCTGGGGCGAGTTCGAACGCCCGATCCCGTTCGACCTGTAGCGCGCCCCTTCTACCCCTCAAACGTGTCCAGCACGGCCTCCGGGTCCTCCAATACGTCCGGATGCAGTTCCCGCGTGTAGCGCAGAAAATCGTCCGGCAGGTCCGCGACGGACCGCGCCCTTGCGCCGAAGCCGTTGGAAGCGGTGTGGCCCGGAACGTCGCCCATATGCATCCACGGCCGCCAGCTGGTCATCGCCGAATAGTTCACGCGGGCATCCACGCGGGTGACGTTCGGATCGAGCACTTCGTGCAGGGGCGCGGACCAGACGGTCGATTCCTTGTAGAACATGCCGGGCAAATCGCCGTCCTTCGGCTTGACCCGGCCGTGCTCCTCGTGACGCAGGTACAGGCTTCCCGCGTGAATCCGTTCACGGTGAATCGACTTGGTCATCAGGACCGAAGCGGCCGGCGAGAAAGCCCCTTGCGTGCTGTCCGGCTCGGGCTCGAATTCCTCTGCCTCATCGAGTCGCACCGCATACCGGGTGCTTGCGGGACCGAAACGGAACGCCGGCACCTCCACCTCGTGGCCCGCGAACGGCATGACCAGCCGGTCCAGCAGGGCGCCGGTCTCGAAATCGGTGTAATGGGTAATTTCCAGCACGACGGCCTCGAACAATTCCTCGGAGACCTGCCGAAAACGGCTGAACACCGCGGCCAGGAACCCGCAAAGCGGTTCGATCCGGCCCTGGGACACCGCGAATCTCTTCGCCCGCAGCCAGCCGATGACCAGCCCGGAATCCAGGCTGCCGCGCATCTTGACCAGGGCGCGCAACAGGTCGCGGTCGCTGCTCAGATCGAGGTCCGCGGACGCGTTCAGCGGCAGCAGTCCCGGGCCGACCAGCGCCGCGCCGGCAAGCAGCGACTGACACAACTGCCGGCGGGTAGCCGATACGCCGGACTTCGGCGGCGGAGAAACAGGCGGCCTGATTATTGACATGGCGCTCCTTATTCGTTGAGTCCGGCAAGCACCAGGTTGGGCAGCGTGGAAGTGAGCCAGTCGGGATGGAAATACCCCAGCCGCAGGATCACGAGCTCCTCCCCGGGGATGACATACATGGTGCGAAAGCCACCGCCTTCCAGGAAGAAGACTCCGTCCGCTTCGATAGGCGGCCCGTGCGGCGCCGCCTGTTCCTGGTCCTGAACGTAGCGGCGCCCGGTTCCGCGCGGATTGCCCACCCAGATCTGGTAACCGTAGTTGGGATAGACCTCCGAACCGCTGGTCATTTCCTCCACCCAGCCCTCCGGCCAGAGCCGGCGGTCCGCTACACGGCCACCCGCCGCCAGCGCCGCGCCGTAGCGCAACCAGTCCCTGGGCGTGGCGCGATAGCAGCAATAGACCGCCGGCATACCTCCCGGACGGTCCATGTAGAGCTGCGCCGGCCCCGCGCCCAGCGGCGCCCAAAGCCTGCTGTCCAGATAGTCCTCGTAGGCCTCGCCGGTCGCGGATTCCAGCACCGCTCCGACCAGTTGGGCATTGGCATTGGAGAAAGCGAAGAACTCGCCCGGCGTGTTTTCGAGATCGAAGTCCACGGCCGCGCCGCGAAAATCGGAACTCAGCGATATCCTTGCGTTCTTGGCGTAGGGATCCGGATCTCCGGCCAGCGGCGGGTTCTCGAGACCGCTGAGATTCCGCAGCAACTGGCGCACCGTGATCCGCCCCCGGTCGTCATCGCTCCATTCCGGAAGATAGCGGCCTACCGGATCGTCTATCGATTCGATGGCGCCCTCCTCTATCGCGATCGCGACCAGCGGGGGAAGCAGCGACCGGGTCATCGCGCGGCCCGTGAACAAGGAATCCGGTCCGATTTCCTGCCAGTAACGCTCAAGCTGAACCACGCCCCGATGCAGCACCAACAGCGCGACGCTGTTGTGTTGCTCGGCCCAGGCCGCCGCAGCTTCCAGGGCGCCGGGGTCGATCGTGAGTTCCGCCCCGTCAGCCGTCGGAAAGAACTCCCCGCTACCGCCGGGAACCTCCACGACCGGCTGGTAATAGCTCGCCGGCCACTCGCCGGGATCCTCCGGCAGCGTGTACCAGCGGTACCAGAACCGCCAGTCCACGAACAACGCCGCCGCCAGCACGGCGACGGCAATAACGATTAGAAGCGCTACGCGGCGCACGTCGATATTCTCCTGCGCAACCACCCGGAGGGGAAGGCGTCTCGCCTTCCCGGAGGGCGAGACGCCCTCCCCCCCAGGGGCAAGCTCATTGCCGGAACGCGGGGGAGCGGACTCGCTCCGCGAAGCGCCGCAGTTCGGCGTTGAAGCGTTGCGGCTGCTCGATAAACACCGAGTGCCCGGCGCCTTCGTACACGGTGAGGCTCATGTTCTCGTGATTTGTCGCGAGTTCAGCGGCGTCGTCGAGTTGATACGGGTTGTCCTCCTGTCCAAGGCAGAAGAGCACCGGCAGGGAGAGGCGCCCGACGAGGTCCTGGTTGTCCAGGCGGCGCTGGGCCATGGCGCGCCGGACGTAGGCCGGCAACATCAGCCCGATCGCCTGCAACAGCTTCCGTTCGCTTTCGGGGAGGGGTGACGCCGTAAGCAGGGGAATCACCCGTTCGCCGGCGCGGATATAGTCGACCAGGGCCGGACTCTGCTGCAATTCGCGGATACGCGCGAACTCCGCGGCGCCGGGATCGTCCGCCCCGGGCATTCTGAAGGGCCTTAGGGCACCCTGGCCGCCGGTCAGAATGATTCCCGCGAGGCCGTCGTCGCCGAATTCGCGAATGTAGTCCATCGCCACCATCGTGCCGTACGACCAGGCGACGACCACCGGCCGCTGAATGCCGCTGGCCGAGACCACGGCAGCGACGTCCCCGGCCCAGATCGTATGCTCGCCGTAGTCTTCCGCGGCCCAGGGCTTCCCGGACCCGCCGTGCCCCCTGAGATCGAAGGACACGAGGAAGTAGTCGTCGGCGAGGTCGGAATTGAGCTGATGAACGAAGCTGTAGTGGCTCTGACCGAAGCCGTGTATCAGCAGGATCGCGGGCGAGGCCGGGTCGCCCGCCGTGACGACGTTCAGCGGGACGCCGCCCGCGCCCTCGACGGTACGGTAGTCCCAGTCCGCCGGCGAGCGCTGCGGAAGCAGCGCCACCAGCAGCAGCCCGGCAAGCGGTAGGAATCTTCGCAGGATTCTAGAAGCTCGCGGCCAGCGTCAGGCCGAAGGTGCGCGGCTCGGGCAGCGTCAACTGGTAGCCCAGCGTGCCCGTCAGGAAACTGCCCGTGGTGCGCTGCGACGCCAGCACGGAGTCGTCATCGGTCAGGTTCTCGATCCAGACCGTAACGCTGTATTGGTCGTTGCGCCAGCCGCCGCGAAGATTCTGCAGCACCGCCTCCTGAGTCTTGGCCAGGTTGACCACCCAGTTCCAGGTGGACGACTGGTACCAGGCATCCCAGCGCGCGAACCACTCGCCGTCCCCGTTCCAGATGTTCTCGGCCGGCATATTGAAGTTCAGGGCAAGCGTCGCTGCATGGTCCGGCGAGCGCGCCACCTCGAAGCCGCTGGCGTCGCCGCTGCCATAGACCCGCGCATTGATGCCATCCTGATACACCTTGATGTCGCTCTTGTTGTGGTTGTAGGACGCGGTGCCGACCCAGTTCTCGTTGAACGCCCAGCTACCCGCCAACTCAAAGCCCCAGATGTCGGTGCTGCCGTTGCTGTTGTAATCGACCTGCGGGCCGATCCGGTCCGACCCGATGATGAAAACGCCGTCGCCATTGCTGTCCACGTCCCTGGTGAAACCCCGGAAGCGCTGGTTTCGCCATTGCATGAAATAGATCGCCCCGTTCAGATACCCTCTGCCGTTGGCCAGAGTGTGTTTGCCGCCGAACTCCCAGGCGTCAAGCTCCGCCTGCAGGACTTCATAGCCGATGCCTTCCGCCGCGTTGAACGCCGGGAAGGCGACCGTGGGCTCCAGTTGAATGACCTCGGGATTGAAGCCGCCCGGATTGTTGCCCTTCGAATAACTGCCGTAGAGCAGGGTGTTCTCGCTCAACTTGTAGTCCACGATGACCCGCGGCAACTCCGCCTCGAAATCGGCGGCCAGGTCAATCTCGGCGCCGCCGAAGGGCTGCGCCGAGCCGATGGGATCGTTCGGATCGAGCGGCATGGCCTCCTGAGTCACGGAGGACGCGTTCGCAAGCGTTTCCTCTTCATACCGGAATTCAAGGCTGACGGTAAGCTGCTCGGTGAGGTCGTAAGCCACGCTGCCGAATATCGCCTGGTTTTCGACGTTCTCGGCAACGAGTGGACTGGGCCCGAAAAGGCCGCGGCCGCCTCTTCCGCTACGCGCGCGGATAGTGGGGTCGAAGCAGAAGGGCCCACCGGCGCCCGGGCAGGGGAAGGCGGTCTGACCTTCCGTGCCGTAGGTCAGGTCGAGATAGTAGGCGCCTACCATCCAGCGCAGCCGTTTGTCCTGGGGCGAGGACAGGCGCAGTTCCTGCGACCACGATTCGTCCTTCCACCCAATGTAGACCAGTAGTTCGTCCGTGAGGAGTTCGCGCAACTCTGCCGTGTCCTCGCGGTAGCGGCCCGTCACCGAGCTCAACGTGTACCCGCCGACGTCCCAGTCGATGTTCAGGCTGGTGAGTTCGGTTGTGCGGTCCAGGCCCATATTGTCCTTGTACACGTAGTCCTCCGGGGGCGACGTATCGATGGAAATACCGTTGGAGATCAGGTCTCGGCTCAGCGTTCCGCAGTAGTAATTGGATCTACCCGTAACGCCGTTGGTGGTGAACGGTCCGCAATTGTTTTTCTCGCCCTTGACCAGGAACTGCACGGCCATACCGTCGTCGTCGTCGGTATACACATGACGCAGCTTGATGGAGAGGTCTTCCGTTGGCGTGGCATAGATGGTCACGCTGCCGGCGTTGGTCTGCTGGGAGCCCAGATCGCCGCCGGTCGGATGCTCGTTCTTCCAGGCCCCGTCGTAGGTGTAAAACCTCCCGGAGGCCCGGACGTACAGCCTGTCTTCAACGAGGGCGCCTTCGCCGCTGACCCAGACGTCCGCGCGGCCACCATCGCCAACGATCAGATTGATATCGCCGCTGAATTCGTCGCCCGGCGTTTTGCTGATGAAATTGATCGCGCCGCCGAAGGTGGCCCGGCCGAAGAAGGCGCTTTGCGGGCCCTTAACGACCTCCACGCGCTCGATGTCGTTCATCGACAGCCACTGGCTGGTTCCCGGCAGATAGACGCCGTCCACGAACGCGGACGATGTCTGCGTGCTGCGCACGCTCGAGGGCGGGTCGATGGCGCGGAACCGGATCGCCGGATTGTTGCGATTGCCGGTGTGGTTGCTCATGTGCACGCCGGGGACGAACTGAAGCATGTCCTCGACATCGGTGATCTGCTGTTCCCTGAGCTGTTCGGCCCCGAAAGCCGTTACGCTCAGCGGAATGTCCTGGATCGACTCGTCGCGCTTGCGCGCGGTAACGACGATTTCTTCAAGTGCAAGGTCCTGCGCCATGACTGCCATATCGGCAGCGAAAAGACTCAGTACGGCGCCGCCCAGCAACAGGCGATTATTCAGACTACGCATGGTGCGTCCTCCCATTAGTCCTGAATTGGCATTCTAAGTAGTGATCGGAGTAACTGCAAATGCCTGAAAGTGCAAGTATTCGGATCGTTTACCAGTTCCGGATGCTTCCGAAGTGGCGCGATGCGTCGGCCCCGTCCGCGGGCAGATACGACGCCTGCCCGTTCGGTCCGTTACGCGGGACATACCGGTCGTAAACCGGGCGAAGCATTTCCATCGGAACCCCGGGCGGAACAGTGCGCGAGCGGCGGAAGGCCGCCAACGGGATGGTCGTCCTGACGAACTCCTCGTGCACCGACCTGGCCCGAGCCGCTATCGTTCCGCGCGGATCGAAGATCGCCGTGTCGCCCGAACCCGAGAACTCCGGAAAGCCCGGCTGCTCCGGCGAGACGGACTGGTTGCAGACCACGCTCCAGAGCCGGTTATGCCCCGCGATGACCTGGGCCTCGGTGAGGCTGTAGCCCCCCGAAGACGAACTCAGGCGGATTTCGAGACCCTTCATCGCCAGTGCGCGGATTACGTCCGGCTGCCTCGGCGTAATCGAGCAGGAAATATTGCCGATGTCGGTGCGCGCGACCTGCAGCACGGCGTCCTCGCCGTACATCTCGCGGTAGCGGTCCAGCACATCGTAGATCCCGGTCGTGAAGATGTCCCAGCCGGGAATGAAGCCGCGAATATTGTTGGTCTTCCAGTGATTGGCGACCACGTTGCCCCCGGGACCGATCAACACGCCGTTGAGCAGCAGATGGCCCGGCCAGTCCTGATCCTTCGCATAGGTGCCGAAGGTGATGTAACAGCCGTACTCCTTCGCTTTCCTGCCCAGCGCTTCGGTTTCCGGCCCGGGTATTTCAATGGCCACGCGAAGCACCTCTTCGCGGGTCCACGGATTCCAGCCCATGATCGGCTGTTCGTGGAAGCAAACCAGGTCCTGCCGGCCCCCAAAGCCGTTGGCCTGGTCGATCAGGTCGAGCATGTGGTCGAGGTTCGCCTTCATCTCGGGCCCGGGGTTTTGGGTGTTGCGAACGGCACGCATGATCGACTGAACGGCGGTTACGCGCACCGTGTCCTTGCGCAGCGGCACCCGCTCGTAATCGCCGTCGGCGGCCACGCTGACGGCCTCGCCGCCGCCCGCGGCCGCGTCCTCGGCCCTGGCCGCTCGGCCTCCCAGTGCCAGGGCCACCGCGCCGGCGGACCCGGCGGTCAATAGCTGGCGGCGCCTCAATGACTCCGGAGAATCGTTGTTGTTGAGTTTCTCGCTCATGTTTTCCTCCTGGTTAATTCGCCGGCGACCCGATCTCCCGGTCAAGAAACGCCTTCACCGCGCGGCCGGTGGCTTCCGGCCTGGAGATATGCAGGAAGTGCCCGCCGCCCTCGAAGATGATCTTTTCCGTGCTCCGCGCGTTCTTCATCGCGTCCACGAACGCCTGTGCCGTTTCCGGCGAAAGCGCCCTGCTCGCGCCGCCCCACATGACCAGCGCCGGGGCCCGCACGCGGGCCAGCACCCGTTCCGGATTCCCCCGCTCGTACATCTGCATGGCAATGAACCCTTCGCGGTCTCGTCCTGTCACGTTCCAGTAGTCGGTCTTTCGCCGGATCAATTCCTCGGTGATGTTGGTGGTGTCGTTTACCGAGTAGCGCAGATTGGAACCCATTTCCTCGGTCGTGAACCGCTTCGGCACAAAGACCGCGGACGTGTTGCGGACGCGCTCCGTGGTGCCCCCGCGGCCGCCGTATTCGATGCCCGCCGAGTTCAGCAGCACCAGACCGGTCACGCGATCGGTGCGGGTGCCCGCATAGCGGAACGCCACGAGGCCCCCGTACGAGGCGCCCGCGATCGCGAAACGCTCGATGCCCAGGTGGTCCATCAGGCCGTCCACCAGCGTCAGAAAGCGATCGATGGAGTAGTTGCCGCTCGGCACCGGTCCGGTCAGGCCGAAAGCAGGCAGATCCAGCCGCACGACCCGGTAGTCGTCGCCGAGAATATCCGCCCAGGTGTCGTAGTCCTTGAGATCGCCCGTCGAACTGTGCACCAGCAGGACCGCGGGTCCGGAACCTTCGTCCTTGTAGTGGACGTTTATGCCGTCGTTGCCTTCGAGCACGACGAACCTGGAATCCGGGTCCGCGTACTTCGCGACGATCTCCTCGTAGCTGATCGTGCCGGCGGAAGCCGGTCCGGCAACCTCATTGGCGTCCGAAAGCGCGGCATACGACGCCATCACGCCGATAACCGCAACACACGCGGGCGGCACAGTCCGGCCGGAATGCGCTCTCATGGCCTCAGCCGTCAAGCGCGCCCGCGGGGTCGTCGTAGATTTCCGGGTGCCGCATCCGGACAAGTTCCCGCCACCTGGGCGGCATGGCATCGAACGACGGAACCTTGCGCCCGAATCCGCGCGAGACGAAATCGCCGGGGTGGTCGCCCATGCCCAGCCAGGGCGGATAGCTCAGGATGTCGTTGAAGTGCCAGGTAGCCGGCGCCATCGGGATTTCGGGATTGGCCACGTCGGCGAGCGAGCCGTGATAGGTGCTCCAGTCGTTGCCGCGAAACGGACGGCCCGCTTCGGGCGTTTCTGGTTCCGAGCGGAAAATATCGTCGTCCCGCACCCATACGTCGTCGCCCTCGATCACGGCGGGCCCGAGCGGATGGATCCTGATGCTCCTGAACCCTGCCCGGCCCGGCCCTTCCTCGGGAGATTCATCGGTGCTGGCCACGCGTTTCGACGGCACGGCGGGGAAATAGCCGATCTCGACCTCCCGGCCCGTAAACGGGTTGTTGAAGGTCTCCATGTATTCGCCGGTCTCGAGGTCGGTATAGAAGACCATGCTGATGGCCGTCGTCTCGTATGCGCCGTTATCGCCGACGGCCCGGGTCCTGAGCAGTGCGGCCACGTGGACGTTCCACAACGGCGTGGCGATCTTGTCCACCACCGCCATCCGCCGCAATTTCGCCCACCAGCAGAAAATCCTTTCGTCCATGGAATGCGCCAGCTTGCGCGTGATCATGAGTGTGTGCTGCGGATTGGAAGGATCCAGATCCAACAGTTCCGCCCGTGCCGACGGCGCCCTCACCAACGGGGCGGCGGCGGCGGCGCCGATAAGACCCAGTGCCGTTCTGCGTTTCATGAAACTTCTCCCGTTCGATTGTTTCCTGCGCCTGGAGCGTGCGCGTTGAGCTCAACTCTAGCAGCCCGTGGCCGGCGACTTGCAAACACGCCCCGGGGTGTCCAGAATCTCGGACAATTAACAAACCAGCATCAGCCGGGAGGACTGCCATGCCGCACCATTTCGACTCACCGCTCAGCCGCCGCAATGTCCTGTTGGGAGGGGCGGCCCTTGCTGCGGCTTCCACCCTGCCCGCCTGCGCCGGAGACCAGGCGCCGGGACAGGACGAAGGTCAGGACCAGGCGCAGGACCGGATCGATTACGACTGGATGAACCCGATGGACAATCTGGAAGCGTATTTCAAGTTGACGAATTCGCTGAATGACCGGGACTGGGTGCATGGCTGGTACTCGGGACTGGTGTTCGGGATGCTGCCAAACAACACGCCCGATGCGCTGTTCGGCCTGGAAGGCTTCGGGCTGGGCTACACGGTGCGCCAGGAGGACGGCGCCTTCGCCAGCTTCTGGAAGGAAGTGGGCTTCTACAAGGACCTGAGGACCAACGAGATCATCGAGACCTGGGACAACCCGTACACCGGGGAAACGAACAAGGTCATGCACATCCACAATCGCATGGTCAAGGGCGTGTTCGGGCCCCGGTTCCGCTCCCAGGCGCCGGTCGGAGACCAGGCCGGCGAAATGTTCTTCAAGTTCCCCAACTACCGGGCGTCCGACGACCCCAGCAATCCCTTCGTCCTGAACTGGCAGACCAGCGGCGACCAGACGTCGGTGTGGCTGGACTTCCGCGGCGTCGTGCCCAACCTGCTCGACCCCGAGGTCTGGGTTCGTGAATCGACCGGCGAACTCCTGCCTGTTTGCGAAATGTTCGAGTACGTCTGCAACGACGACGATCTGCGCAACCCCGCGCTGGACAGGGTGAAACACAGCGGTTCCTGGATCCGCCTGGCCCCCTGGCTGCCGTGGCAGATGATGGGCCGGCACGAGGGCCGCCTGTTCTACCGCTGCACCACCCGGGGCCTGGGCAGCCTTGACGAGCTTCCGGCGAACATCCTCGCGTACGCGGAGAAGAATTATCCGGAGTACCTGGTCAACGAACTTGACGAGGACATGCCGAGCGAGTCGTCGTTCGAGGTCTACATGAAGGAGAACGAGCCGGCCCCGACCTAGGAGCGCGCCTTCGCTCCCCGGGAGAGGGCGCCCGCCGTCTCCCGGAAGTCACTCGTCGCTCGCGGCTCCGGCGAGCAGTTCGGCCAGGCGTACTTCCAGGCTTTCGCCGCGCAGGTCGCGGGCGACGGTCACGCCGTCGCCGCCGAGCAGGAAGCTGGCGGGGATCGCGTCGACGCGGAACATGTTCGCGGCGGGGCTTTCGAAGGCGAGTCCGTCGGTGACGTTCAGCCAGGGAATGTCGTAGCGGTCCCCGGACGCCTCCCGCCAGTCTTCCGGTTCGTCGTCGAGATTGAAGGCGTATATCTCGAAGCCCTCGCCGCCGAAGCGTTCGTAGGCGGCCTGAAGATACGGAATCTCCGCAAAACAGGGTGCGCACCAGGAGGCCCAGAATTCCAGCAGCGTGTAGCGGTTCTCCGCGAGCACGTCGGCCAGTCGCACTTCTTCGCCGGCCAGGTTCACGGCGGTGACCCCCTTGACCGCTTGCGCCAGCGCGGCGGAGCGGTGTTCCGCCAGCCCCCGGAGCAAGTCGAAAGTGCGGCTTTCGCCCAGCAGGGACTCGAGCTCGGCCATGATCGTCATCTGCTCTTCGTCCTCACCGTCCAGCCAGGCAACCCGCAAGGCCATCAGCCGGGCGACGGGATCGTCAAAATCCCGGTAGATCACCTTGAGCGATTCGGTCGCCGCCTCGCCCGGCTCCGCCAGGGCGCTGTTGATCAGCTCGTGGTAAGCGCCGCCGGCAAACACCAGGGCGCTCCGGCCCGCATCCCAGGCCAGCTCATGGCGGGCGCCCGGCTCGACGATGCCCCGGACCAGGATCCCATCGGCCGGTCCCGCGTCCGGCAGCCTGATTTCGACCTGCATGACCTCGAGCAGATCGGCCTCCAGCGTAGCGCTGCCGTCCCGGACAATGGCCGATCCCAGGACCTCGAAGCCCGCGTCGCTGCGCGGATCGGAATAACCCAGTTCGATGCGCGCTCCGTCGAACCGGTCGAGCCCGGCGGCCTTGACGACGACGTCGCCCTGCGCCGCGGCGGCGGCGGCCATTGCGCACAGGGCCAGCGCGGTCAGTCTCTTCACAGCCATTCTCCCGGGGGTCTTTCCGCAGGCGGGTCGAGGATGGCCCCGCCGCCGCCGAAGTCTTCGCCGCCAATGGTACGTCCTCTGCCCCAGAGCATAAAATTCACCGCCGTCCCACGATGAAGAAAGCGCTCAGCAAACTCCTTGAACAGGCCCTGCGCCCGGTAGCCGGGGAACACGCCGGCAGGCTGCGGCATGCGGGGCTGGAGCAGGCCCGGGATGCGCGCAACGGGCACTACGCCTCCAATGCCGCGATGCAACTCGCCGGCCGGCTCAAGCGTCCACCCGCCGAAATCGCCGGGGACATTGCCGCCGGGCTTTCGCAGCATTCGCTGATCGGGCGTGTCGAGACCGCCGGACCCGGATTCATCAACATCTGGCTGGACCCCGGCGCGCTGCAGGCCGAACTCGTCCGTATCGTTGCCCGGAGCGATGCCTATGGGTCATGCGATCTCGGCGGGAGCCGGAAGGTGCTGGTGGAATTCGTGTCCGCCAATCCCACCGGCCCCCTGCATGTGGGGCACGGCCGGCACGCGGCGGTGGGCGACTGCCTGGCGCGCCTGCTCGAAGCCACCGGCCATGAGGTCTGGCGCGAGTACTACGTCAACGATGCCGGGAGGCAGTTGGCCGTGCTGGGCCTCTCGGTGTGGCTGCGGATGGTGGAACGGGCCGGCGGCGAAGGAGCTTTCCCCGGGGGCGCCTATCGTGGCGAATACATCCTCGATCTGGCAAGCCGCATGGCCGACGAGTCGCCGGAGGCGGCCGAGGCGGCGGGGAAAGGGATGCGATGGCCGAACAACGGACCGACGGACGGCAAGGATGCGGACCGATACGTGGACGCACTCATTGTCGCCGCGCGCGAGACGCTGGGGGATGAACTGTTCGCCGAGATCGGCCGCCTGGCCGGCGAATGGGTGCTGGACGACATTCGCGACGACCTCGAGGAGTTCGGCGTGCGGTTCGATCACTGGCAATCCGAGCGCGAACTGGTTACCGGGGGAGACATCGACGCCTGCCTGAAGAAACTCGACGGCGTCACCTACCGGCGTGACGGCGCGCTGTGGTTTCCGGCGGAGAAATACGGCGACGAGAAGGACCGCGTGGTGGTCCGGGCGGACGGCCGCAGCACCTATTTCGCGTCCGATATCGCCTATCATTACGGCAAGCGCAAGCGCGGCGCGGACGTGCTGCTCGATGTGCTCGGCGCGGACCATCACGGCTATGTCGACCGCGTGCGGGCCGGCCTTGAGGCGCTGGGCGAACCGCCCTCGAGCCTGGAGGTCCGGCTGGTGCAGTTCGTGGCCTTGTACCGCGGCGGCGAACGGGTAGCCATGTCCACCCGCGGGGGCGAGTTCGAGACCCTGCGGAACTTGCGCGAGGAAGTGGGTGTGGACGCGGCGCGTTTCTTCTACGTATCCCGGGCAGGAGAACAGCATCTTGATTTCGACCTCGATCTGGCCAGGAAGCAGTCCAACGACAACCCGGTCTATTACGTGCAGTATGCCCACGCGCGCGTTGCCAGCCTGTTCGAAAAGATGGGGGCGCGAGGCATCGGCTTCAGCCCGGAAGAGGGCGGGAAACACGCCGGCCTGCTTGAGCACCCTCGGGAGATCGACCTGATGCTGGCGCTGGCGCGGCTGCCGGAGACCGTGGAGCAGGCAGCCGTGCAACGGGCCCCGCAGGTACTGGCGCATTACCTGATCGACCTGGCGCAGGCCTTCCACGGCTGGTACAACCACTGCAAGGTGCTGGACGCCGAATCCGACCTGCGTAGCGCACGGCTGCTGCTGGCGCAGGCCAGCGGCCAGGTCCTGCGTAACGGGCTGGGATTGCTGGGCGTATCGGCGCCGAGGAGCATGTAGGCATGGCAACGCGTAAGAAGTCAGGCGGCGGCGGTTGGCGCCAGTTCGTGGCGGGCATGGTGCTCGGTCTGGTACTGGCCATTTGGGTCTACCCCATGCTCACCGAGTGGTGGTCGCAGCCTTCATCCGGCACGCCGGCGGACAACCCCTCGTCTTCTCCGACCTTCGATTTCTACGATATTCTCGAACGCGGCGAGGAGGTCGTTGAGGAAACGCTTGCTTCCAGGCCGGCGGCCGCCGAAGAACCCGCGACTGCCGAAACCGCGGCCGAGGGGTCCGCTTCCGAAGCCGTTGCGGAAACCGTGGCCTCGACCACTGCCGAGCCGGCGGCGGCGGTTCCGGACACCGGGCAGCCATCCCCGGCCCCCAGTCCGGTGGACACGCCGGGCATGTATGTCCTGCAGATGGGCGCGTTCATCCGCCAGACCGAGGCCGAATCGCTGAAGGCAAGGCTGGCGCTGGTCGGCATGACGGCCCGCATTCAGCCGGTGATGGTCGACCGGCAAACCTATTACCGCGTCCGGATCGGTCCGACCGACGACCTCGCGCAGCTGAATGCCGACCGCGCCCGGCTGCAGCAGCATCGATTCGACTCCATCCTGCTGAAGCTGGTCCAATAGCGTTGATTTCCGCTTCACGGGCCCGCGCCTACCGCGAGGCCATTAGACAAGGCTTTCCCTGGCGCGCCATCGCCCAAACGCCCACGCCCGTGGACCGGCATGACGCGCTGGCCGAAGAACTCGGCGCGCGCTCGGCCTGGATCAAGCGCGACGACATCAGCGGCGCAAAGCACGGCGGCAACAAGCTGAGAAAGCTCGAGTTCCTGCTGGCCGACGCGCTGGCCGGCGGTTATCGCGGCGTGCTGACCTATGGCGCGGTGGGTTCCAACCACATTCTCTCGACCTCGCACTACGCCCGCAGCCTCGGCCTCGAATGCTGCGGAATCGTCCGGCCTCAGCCGCCCACCCCCTACGTGGAGACAACGCTTCGCTACCACCTGCTGCTGGGCACCCGGCTGGTGGCGGCGGCCGACCGGGAGGCAACCGCCCGGGAGCGCGAGCGGATACTGGCCGAAGAGGGCGCCTGGTACGAGGTGCCGCTGGGGGGATCCTCGGTGCTGGGCTGTCTGGGTTACGTTTGCGGCGCCCTCGAGCTGGCCGGGCAGGTAAAGGCCGGGGAATGTCCCGCGCCGGACCTGATATACCTGCCCTGCGGATCTTCCGGCAGCACCCTGGGACTCGACCTGGGACTTTCGCTGGCCGGGCTTTCCACGCGCATAGTGGCCGCCCGCGTCGTGTCCGACGATATGACCTCGATGAGCAGAATCCGGTCGCTGGCGGGGCAACTGAGACAACTCCTGGACGGCGTCTGTCCCCTGCCGCAAGACGAGCCCCTGAGCCGCGTGGAGTTTCGCACCGGGTTCCTGGGTTCGGGCTATGCGCTGCCCACCGACGAGGCGCTGGCGGCCATCGAATTCATGAAGCGGGAAACGAATACGCAGTTGGAGTTCACCTACTCCGGCAAAGGGGCGGCGGCCATGCTGAGCGACGGCCGGGAGGGGCGTCACAAGGATCTCAATGTGCTGTTCTGGAACACCTACAACTCGCGGCCGGCGCCGGCGGACCTGCCGCCGCTGGTCCGGGATGAACTGCCCGAAGTGATCCGGGCCAGTCTGCCGGCGGGCTAGCCCGCACAGCGGCAGCGCATTGGGTTGGCAGGCCCCGGCGTCGTGAGCGACTCGCTGCCGCCGGAATTTCTGCCGCTGCTGGCGCTGGCGGGCTGCGCGGCGGGTTTTCTGAACGTGATGGCGGGTGGCGGATCGCTGCTTACACTCCCGGTGCTGCTGCTGGCCGGCGTCCCGGCGCCGATCGCCAACGGAACCCTGCGCGTATCCATCGTCGCCCAGAACCTGGTGGCGCTGGGCACCTTCCGGCGACACGGCTTCAGCGAACTGAGGGAAGCACTGTTCCTGTCGCTGTTCGCCTGCGCCGGCGCCGTGGGCGGCGCGTCACTGGGCGTGCGGATGAGCGGCCCGTGGTTCGACCGCATCGTGGCGCTGACCATGGTGGTCTGCACGCTGCTGATCCTGCGCCGCCGGAAGGCGGGGTCGGCGCCGGCCCTCGGTCCCGGCCGGCGATGGCTGGGATACGCGGCACTGGTCTTTGCCGGCGCCTGGGGCGGCTTCATTCAGGTCGGCGTGGGCTTCCTGCTGATGCCGGCGCTCAATCGCATCCTCGGCATGGACCTGGTGCGCGTGAACATGTACAAGGTCGTGATCATCCTGCCGTATACGATCCTGGCGCTGGCGATCTTCGCCTGGCAATCGGAAATCCTGTGGCTGGCCGGCCTGGCGCTGGCGGTCGGCAATTCCATCGGCGGATGGCTGGGCGCACGGCTGACGGTTTCGAAAGGGGAGCCGGTGATTCGCGCCGTTTTCCTCATCGCCGTCGCGGCGATGGCGGCAAGCCTGGTGCTGCGCGGCTAGGGCGTGACGGACCAGGTATAGGTTTCGCTGCGCAGAACCAGGCCGAATCCCAGGCGCCCGGTCACATTGCGGCTCCACCAGCCCGACTCCTCCGGAAACAGCCGCGCCTGCACGGAAAAAACATGCGGTTGCCCCGCCTCAAGTTCATCCAGGCGGGCCACGGGCTGATCGGCCACGTAGCCGATCTTGCGCAAGGCGGAGAACATCGTCGCGAATTCCGCGCGGGCGTCGGCCGACGGGGAACTGACGACGAAGCGTTCGGCCTCGCGGTCGAATTCGAGGTAAACGGTGCGAACCACACTGGTCAACTGATTGTCGGGGATCACGGGCCTTGGCACGGCCACGGCGAATTGCACCTCGACCCTCATCCTCAGTCCCGCTCGCAGGAGCCTCTCGGCCTCCGCATCCAGCTCGATGTCCACCCGCGTGGTGACCAGCCAGCTTCCCCCGTCCGCGCGCGCGTAGGCCAGGCGCACGTCAAGCTCCGAGGCCGGGGCCGCCGGGGGCAGGCAGAGCAGGCACAACAGCGCCAGCCCATGCCGGCGGGCGGGCGAATCAGCGAATCTGAAGCGGCTTTTCAAGCAGCGCATTGAAATGTCCGTCGGCGCAATGCCTCCCGGGCAGCGTGTGATAGCCGTGTCGCGCCAAAGGCAGCGCCCATCCCCCGGATACGCCGCCACAATTCCTCACTTCACGGGCCAGGCCCTTATTTTCGCCCAGAAAGCGCCGGATTACATCACCGGTTTCTTCCGGCAACACCGAGCAAACGCTGTATAGCAGGCGTCCGCCGGGCTTGAGCAGCGGCCAGAGAGTGTCGAGCAGCCGCCCCTGCACCCGCGCGAAGGGCGCAATATCGCCATCGCGACGCAGGTGCTTGATGTCCGGATGGCGGCGAATGACGCCGGTCGTCGAACAGGGTGCGTCGAGAAGAATGCGGTCGAAAGCGGCGCCGTCGAACCATTCCGCGGGTCGCAAGGCATCGCCGCGGCGAACGGTGGCGCTCAAGCCAAGCCGTCCAAGATTCTGTTCAAGCCGCGCAAGCCGCTCGCCATCGACATCCAGCGCCACCAACTCGCCCGGGTCCGGGCACAGCTCCAGCAATTGCGCGGTCTTGCCGCCGGGCGCCGCACAAGCGTCCAGGACGCGCATGCCCGGGCGAACGCCGAGCAGGGGCGCGGCCAATTGCGCGCCTGCGTCCTGAACCGACACCAGGCCTTCGCCAAAACCGGGCACGTCGCGGACCGGCGCCGGAGGATCGAGCCGCAGCGCGCCCGGAAGATCGCCGGGCAGGCTGAAACGCCACCGGCCGGCGCCGGTTGCCCGTGCCCGGTACGCCTCGCGGCCGGTCTTCGCGCGATTGACCCGCAGCCACATGGGCGGCTTGCGGTTGCCGGCCCGCAGAATCGAACTCCAGTGACCCGGCCATGCAGCCCGCAATCGGCCGATCAGCCACCCGGGGTGCGAGTAGCGCCCTTCCAGGCTCTGGTCGGCCGCCTTCTCCAGTCGATGGCTTTCCCTGAGATAGCGGCGCAGGACTGCGTTGACCGCGCGCGACGGGGCCGGGCCAAGCAGCGCCTTGCCCGCGGCAACGCAGGAACTCACGGCGGCGTGGTCCGGTATCCGCGTGCGGACAAGCTGGAACAGCCCAACGGACAGGAGCGCGGCGAGCTTGCCGGACGAACGCGGGCGGTCCATCAGTTCTTTCAGCAAGTACGCGTGCCGATGGTGCCAACGCAGCGCCCCGAGCGCCAGTTCCGAAGCCAGCGCCTGCCGCTCGGGCGTCATCTCCGAGTGTCCGGCCGCCTCGAGTGCGCGCCGGTAGCTCCGTCCCTGGAGCACGCCGTGCACGGCCAACGCGCTTACCCGCCGCGCCTCGGCGCCGGTCCCGCTCACGTCAGTACCGCTTCGGCCAGAGGCGCGCCGCGCGCCACGTCGCATGCGGGCATGCGGCGGCGCCCCGGCAACTGGACCTCCAGCACCCGCAACACGCCGGAGACGGTCGCCACGTCCATCCCCTCGCGGGAAATGTTCAGAACGCGGCCCGGCTTGCCCCCGTCGCCGCCCAGTGCCCGCGCCTGCCACAGGCGCAGCGGCCGATCGCCCCACATCGCGTGCGCGACCGGCCAGGGATCGAAGGCGCGCACGCGGCGGGCAAGCGATTCGGCCGGCCGACTCCAGTCCAGGCGGCCCTGGCGCTTGGTGATAGCCGGCGCGTAGCTGGACAGGGCCGCATCCTGCGGAACCGCTTCAAGCTCTCCGGCGAGGATTGCGGGAAGCCGTTCAAGCAGCAGGTCGGCGCCCAGCCGCGCCAGCCGCCCCTCCAGGGTCCCGGTGATTTCGTGCGGCTCAATGCGGGTGCGGCGGGCCGCCAGCAGCGGGCCCGTGTCCAGGCCGGCATCCATTTGCATCAGGGTGACCCCCGTGTGGCTGTCGCCGGCCAGGATCGAAGCCGCGACCGGCGAAGCGCCGCGCCAGCGGGGCAAAAGCGACGCGTGAATATTGACCGCGCCCCGGGCGCATGCATTGAGCGCGGCCGCCGGCAGGATCGATCCGTAGGCCGCGACCACCAGCAGGTCGGCGCCGAAGTCTTCAAGCTGCCGTTTCAGTGACGCGTCACTCCAGCTTGCCGGCTGCAGCAGGTTCAGCCCGGCCTCCTGCGCCCATCTCTTGACCGGCGAAGCAGTGAGCCTGCGCCCGCGGCCGGCGGCGCGGTCGGGCCGGGTGATCACGGCCGGGACAGCGTAGCCGGCGCCGTGCAGGGCGCGCAGCGGCGCCAGCGCAAAATCCGGCGTGCCTGCAAACAGGATCTTGTGGGACAGCACGCTAACAGGCGCGGTCATGGTGAAGCGACGGTGAAGGCCGCGCTAGTGTCGTGTCTCACAAATAGCTTTGCACCAGCGCGTCCCCTATGGTTCGTGGCAAGGCGCGTCCCGCCGGGAATGGCGCCTCCCATTGCCAAGGGGCGCAACGCGGCCACGGGCCATAGGGGACGCGCCCTTCGGGAGCGGGCGGGGCGCGCCACTGCGGCGTTGCAGCCCTGGGCAATACGCACAGTATTCCCTGCGGTCTGCGCCTTGCATTGGCCCGCCCCGCCCGCTCTGGTGCAAAGCTATTTGTGAGACACGACACTAGAACTCCAGGACCGCCGGCTTCCCGGTCCGCTCGGCCTTCTCCAGGCGTTTGCGCAGCATGCGGCGCTTGAGCGGCGACAGGTAGTCGATGAACAGCTTGCCGTCCAGGTGATCGATCTCGTGCTGAATGCAGATCGAAGCCAGTCCCTCCAGTTCCTCCTCCACCGGCTCCATTTCGGTCGTGTATGCCCGCACCCTCACGCGCTCGGCGCGCGGCACCTCGGCGGTGAACTCGGGCACCGACAGACAGCCCTCCTCGCTCACCACGTCGCCCTCGGAGGAAACGATCTCCGGGTTGACATAGCAGCGGGGCGTATCGCGCTCCTCCGACACATCCATGACCAGCACGCGCTCGAGGACGTTCACCTGGATTGCCGCAAGACCCACGCCCCTGGAGGCGTACATCGTCTCCAGCATGTCGTCGGCCAGGCGCTGCAAGCGCTCGCCGGCCACCGCTACCGGCCTGGCCTTGCGGCGCAGCCGGCGGTCCGGAAAGGTCAGTATTCGCAGTTCCGCCATCGGTACGGTCCAGGGATTTCGCGGATATGGTATTTTCCCACAGTCACCAAAGGATGTCCCGCATGGAAGCAGAACCCTGGATCGCCCTCCAATTGTGTCCCGCGCTGTCGCCGCTGCTGCGGCGCAGGCTGCTCAAGCGCTATGGGAATGCGCACGCCGTCATCGCCGCGCCGGGCGCCGAACTGCTCGAAGCCGGGCTGAAGCCGGCCGTCCTGAACTGGCTTCGTCGGCCGGACCCCGCCATGATCGCGCCCTGTCTCGACTGGCTCGCCGGCGAGGGCGCCCACCTGGTTCCGTTCACCGACGAACGCTATCCGCCGCTATTGCGTGAAATCGACGATCCGCCAGCGGCGCTGTTCGTACTGGGGCAGGTCGCCGCGCTGGCCGAGCCGCACCTCGCGATCGTGGGCAGCCGCGCGGCAACTCCGCTGGGACGATCGACCGCGATGGACTTTTCCCGCGCGCTGGGCCGCCGCGGCCTGGCCATCGCCAGCGGACTGGCGGAGGGAATCGATGCGGCCGCCCACGAAGCGGCGCTGGATTGCGGCGGCATCACCGTCGGAGTGTGCGCGACGGGTCTGGACCGGGTCTATCCCCGGCGCAACGAGGGGCTGGCGCGCCGCGTCATCGCCGCCGGCGCGCTGATCTCGGAAAATCCGCCGGGCATCGAGTTGCGGCAATGGATGTTCCCGCGCCGCAACAGGATCATCAGCGGCATGTCGGCGGGCGTCCTGGTCGTTGAAGCGGCGGCGCGCTCCGGAGCGTGCATTACGGCCCGCGCCGCGGCCGAGCAGGGCCGGGAGGTGTTCGCCGTGCCCGGCTCGATATACAGCCCGCAGTCACGAGGCTGCCATGCCCTGATCCGCAGCGGCGCCAAGCTGGTTGAGCGTCCCGAGGACGTGCTCGAAGAACTGCCGGCCTTGCTGCAGATCCGCAACGCGGAATCGCCGCCGCAGGAAGCGCCGGGGACCGCTCCCGGAGAACTGCCCCTGGTGGGCGGGCTGCTGCGGCAGGGACCCATGGGCATGGACGAACTCGTGCGCCAGACCGGGCTCGACGCGTCCGAACTTTCCGCCGCTCTCGCGCGCCTTGAACTTGAGGGCCGCGTACATTCGCTGCCGGGCGGGCGGTTTCAATACGGCCGCTGAACGGTGCTAGGATGCGCGCCCATGCAGGTCGTCAAGACATGACGCGAACCGCCGGCGGAAAGGCCGCGGGAGGCCTGATCGTGGTCGAGTCTCCCGCCAAGGCGCGGACGCTGCAACGCTATCTCGGCAAGGACTACCGCGTGCTGGCCTGCAACGGGCACGTACGGGACCTGAAGAGCGGCGGCCTGTCGATCGACACGAAAAAGGGCTTCGCGATGGAGTTCGAGCCGGTGGAAAGTTCGAAAGCTGCGGTCGCGCGGATCCGCAGCGCGCTGGCGAAGATGCCGGCGCTGTATCTCGCCACCGACCCGGACCGCGAGGGCGAGGCCATCGCCTGGCACCTGCTGGAGCTGTTGTCCGACGCCGGAGCGCTTGAAGACAAGCAGGTTCACCGGGTGGCCTTCAACCAGATCACGCGCAGGGCCATCACCAAGGCGGTCGAGGACCCGCGCGACGTGTCGATGCCGCTGGTGGAGGCCCAGAAGGCCCGGCGCTGCATGGACCGTTTGCTCGGATTCACTCTTTCGCCGCTGTTGTCGCGGATACTTACGCGCGGCCTCTCGGCTGGCCGGGTGCAGAGTCCCGCGCTGCGTCTGATCGTGGAGCGGGAAAAGGAGATCGAGGCGTTCAGGCCGCGCGAATACTGGACCATTACCGCGCACCTCGGCAAGGAAGGCCAGGATTTCGAGGCGGCCCTGGTGGAGCTGAACGGCGAGAAGCTGAAAAAGTTCTCACTGGGCGACGCGTCGGCAACCGAACAGGCCCGCGAAGCGCTCCTGGCGGCGATGCGGGCCGGCGCAGCGGGCGATGGGCCCGGAGTTTTGACGGTAGCGAACGTCACGCCCACCCGGGCCAAACGCAGTCCGCCCCCTCCGTTCACGACCTCCACCCTGCAGCAGGCCGCTTCCCGCCAGCTCGGCATGCAGGCGCAACGGACCATGCGGGTGGCCCAGTCACTTTACGAGGGCGTCGATACCGGCAGCGGGGCGGTCGGACTGATCACTTACATGCGCACCGATTCCGTGCAGATGGCGCGCGAAGCGGTGCAGGAAATCCGCGAACACGTGGGCACGGAACTGGGCGCGGATTTCGTTCCCGCGTCGCCGCGCCGTTACCGCACCAAGACCCGCAACGCGCAGGAGGCGCATGAAGCGATCCGGCCCACAAGCATTGCGCGCAAGCCTGAAACGCTCAGGAGCAGGCTGGATTCCGACCAGTACCGCCTGTACGACATCATCTGGCGGCGCGCCGTGGCCAGCCAGATGAGCGACGCTCTGTACGACCGCGTCAGCGCCGATCTCACGCCGGGCAAGGCATCGGTGCATGTCGCGGAGGCAACGCCCGCGGGGCGCTTCCGGGCCACCGGAAACACGCTTGCTCATCCGGGTTTTCTCAAGGTCCTGGCGCGTTCGGCGGACAGCAGGGACAAGGCGCTGCCGCCGCTCGCCAGGGGAGAGTCGCTTGCCGTGCGAGAACTCGCCACCGAACAGCACTTCACCGAGCCGCCGCCGCGCTATACCGAGGCCAGCCTGGTCAAGGCGCTTGAAGACCACGGCATCGGACGGCCTTCCACCTACGCCGAGACCCTGCGCAAGATCCGCGACCGCGAATACGCGGTGATGGAAAAACGCAACTTCGCGCCCACCCAGAAGGGCAGGATGGTGGCCGACTTCCTCACCCGTCATTTCAACGACTACGTCGATTACGACTTCACCGCCGGCATGGAGGAATCCCTGGACGCCGTGGCCAACGGCGAGAAGCACTGGGTCCCGGTAATGGACGAGTTCTGGGGCCACTACTCGGAGCAGCTCGCTGACAAGAAGCGCTCGCTCAAGGGCATCGAGGAACGGCCGCGCCGGTCGCTCGGCGAGCATCCGGAAAGCGGCGAACCGGTGTACGCACGGCTGGGTCCCTACGGCTATTTCGTGCAACTCGGCGAGCGCACGGAGGACCATCGGCCCCCGGTGGCCACGCTGCGCGAGGGCTTCAATTACGAAGACATCACGCTTGAACAGGCGCTGGAATTGCTGCGCGGTCCGCGTCTGCTGGGAAACGATCCGGTCACCGGCGAACCGGTCTACGCCGGCAGCGGGCGCAGCGGTCCGTACGTGCGCCTCGGCGAGAGGGATGGCGACGCGAAACCGAAATATGCCTCGCTGACGGACGGCCTGAGCGAGGAGTCGGTGACGCTGGAGGAAGCCCTGAAGCTGCTTTCGCTGCCGCGGGAACTGGGGCCGCACCCGGAGACCGGCGCCATGGTCTATGCGGGCCGCGGGCGCCTGGGACCCTACGTGCAACTTGGCGAGCGCGGAAAGGAAAAACCGAAGTACGCCTCGTTGCCGCCCGACATCTCTCCCTACACGGTCACGCTCGATGAGGCGGTGGACCTGCTCCGCCTGCCGCGCAGGCTCGGAGAGCATCCGGACAACGGCCGGCCGATTTACGTCGGCTGCGGGGTCAGGGGACCGTATGTCCAGATCGGCGAGCGCGACGGCAAGACGCGCCCCAGGTACATCCGCCTGCCGAAGCCGCACTCGGTGTTCACACTGACGCTGGAGGAAGCCCTCAAGGTGCAGCCGGCGCCGCGTGCAAGGCGGCCGGCAATCAAGGAATTCGAGGACGGCGGAATCAGGATACTGGATGGCCGCTACGGCCCGTATGTCACCGACGGGTCGCGCAACGCTTCCGTGCCGCGCCGGCAGGACCCTGCCGCCTTGTCGCTGGAGCAGTGCCGCGAACTTCTGAAGAATGCGCCGAAAAAAGGATCCAGGAGAAAGCCGGCGCGGCGCTGATGCGCGCGTCGTCCGGGGCGCCCGCATCCTCGGCGAAGGCGGCGTGATCGCCTATCCGAACGAGTCGGTCTACGGCCTCGGTTGCCTGCCGGGCAACGAGCGGGCCGTGGAGCGCGTGCTCAGGCTCAAGGGCCGCGACCGGTCGCTGGGCCTGATCCTGATCGCCTGCGAATGGGAGCAGTTCGACGGCTGGACGGCAAAACCGTCCACGGCGCCGGACTTCGGCAAGTTGCGGGAGAGCAAGGGCATTACCTGGATCGTGCCTGCATCTTCAGACGCGCCGGAATGGATCACCGGAGGACGGGACACCGTAGCCGTTCGCCGCAGCATGCACCCGCTGGCCGCGGCCCTGAGCCTGACGCTGGATTCTCCGCTGGTCTCCACGAGCTGCAATCCGCACGGCATGCCGCCCGCCCGAACCGAGGCCCAGGCGCGGCGCTATTTCGCGGACAAGGTCGACTGGGTGTTGCCCGGCGAGTGCGGCCCGCTCGAAGGGCCGAGCGAAATCCGTGACGCCGCCACCGGAGCGGTGCTGCGACCGGCATAATGGCGCGGCCGGCACAGCCGATGAGCGAGACACGAGACTACGTCCATGATTACATTCGCCGAAGAGACTCTGGCTCTTCTTCTTGACGACAAGACCGGCACCTTCCTGCCGATCGGCAAGTACGCGCTGGAGCATGCGCTGGTGGGCGGCGTCCTGATGGACCTGGCCTTCGCCGATCGAATCGATACCGATCCGGAGCAATTGATCGTCATCAATGCGACGCCCACGGGAAACCCCATGCTGGACGAGGCGCTGAAACGCATCAATGACAGCAGTGAAACCAGGGACACCGCGGCCTGGCTGGAGATTATTTCCGAAGAGCAGGGAGAGGCCATCCAGGAGCAGGCCATCGGGAGCCTGATCGAGCGGGGCGTGCTCGAGCGCCGCGAAGAGAAATTCCTGTGGGTGTTCCGTTCCCGGCGCTATCCGATGATGGACGGCCAGTTGCAGCGCGAGGCCCGGCAGCGCGTGGTGGGCGTGCTGTTCTCGGGCGACATTCCCGATCCCCGCGACATCGCCCTGATCTGCATCGCCGACGCCTGCGGCCTGCTGAAGACCGTGTTCGGCGACAAGGAACTGGACGAGGTTGCGCCGCGCCTCGATCAACTGCGCAAGATGGACCTGATCGGCCGGGAACTGATCACCCAGCTGTCCGTCTGGCGCTGGTCCGGCACCATCACCCGAATCTGACCGGGAGTCGCTTCCACGGCAGGCGCCTGAAGGCCTGCCGGCACTCGCGGTGGCGAAAGCAGCTCACGAGGTGATCGTTGATCAGGCCGCAGGCCTGCAGGTGGGAATACACGGTGGTCGAGCCCACGAACTTGAATCCGCGGGCCTTGAGGTCGGCCGAAAGCCGGTCGGAAAGCTGCGAGGTGGCGGGTAGTTCGTGCTGCTCGCGCCAATGATTGACGATTGGCCCGCCGTCCACAAAGCCCCAGATATAGCGCGCGAAAGAGCCGAATTCCTCGCCGACCTCAAGAAAGCGGGAGGCGTTGTTGACCGCGGCCGCAATCTTCTGCCGATTGCGGATAATGCCCGGATCGGACACCAGCGTCTCGATTTCCCGGTCGCCGAACTTCGCCACCCTTATGGGGTCAAAGCCGGCGAAAGCCCGCCGGTAGCCTTCCCGCTTTTGCAGTACCGTCCTCCAGGACAGGCCCGCCTGCGCGGATTCAAGGACCAGAAACTCAAAGTGGGTGGCGTCATCCAGAACGGGCAGACCCCATTCTTCATCGTGATAGGCCTGGTATTCGTCGCTCACGCCGAGCGACCAGGGGCATCTTTCCCGCATTTGGGCGGTACTCCGTTCCTTGTACAAGCGAAACAGCGCAGTCAGGCCGTCTGCACTGAACATGGACCACGTGGAGAACCCACGGGCCGAGTCTGGGCGCTACGCCCCCCGCATGGCTGCCGGCGCAATCACGCCGGCCGACTTGGACGAAACAGCCGGCGAGCCCGCGAGCCCGCCGGCTGTCGTCCTGATATTGCTACCGAAGTAGCGGCGACTTATTCCTCTTCGTCGCCGCCGCCGCAGCTGCCTTCGCCGCAACTGCCTTCGTCGTCGTCGCCGTCGTCATCGTCGTCGCCGTCATCACCATGGCCGTCCATCAGTGACGGAAGCTCGGGCGCATGTGAGCCGTCAACGGCTGCAGCGGCCGGACCGGCAACGCCGGCGGCAAGGGCTGCGCTAAGGGCAAGGGCGAGTAGTTTGCGTTCAGGACTGGTCATAAAAATGCCTCCAGTTTGTAGCGTTGTTTCCCTCTTCAGGGACATTGACGGCCACATGCCCGTAAACGAACACGCGGCCGATTCGGGAATGTTTCCTCCCGCAATCGAAGTCTAGCACACCGTAGCTGCGCTACCGGCCACCTGACTTCTGCGGTACGCTTCGCTCGAAAAGGCGCTCCGGATTCAGTCCGGTCTCAGGAACATGTCAGCACTTTACGCAGTAATGGGGTACCCGATCGGCCACAGCCGTTCGCCGGAAATACATGCCCGCTTTGCCGCGCAAACCGGTTTGGACGTGGAGTACCGGCGCATCCAGGTACGCCCGGGTTCCCTGGCCTCCGCGGTGGAGAACTTCAGGGCGGCCGGTGGACGGGGTTGCAACATTACCGTGCCGCTAAAGGAGGAGGCCGCGGAGTTGAGCGACGAGCTCGGCGTCGAGGCGGGGCAGGCCGGAGCGGCGAACACGCTGACCGCGGGCGCGGATGGCCGGATACGGGGGGACAACACCGACGGACTGGGCCTGATTCGGCATCTGCGCGCCAACCTGGGCGTGAACCTTGAAGACTCCAGGGTGCTGATCATCGGCGCCGGTGGAGCCGTTCGCGGGGTACTGCCGGCGCTCCTGGCGGCGGGCGCCGGAGAAACCATCATCGTCAACCGCACGCGGGACCGCGCCCGGGAACTCGCGCGGCGTTTCGCTTCCATAGGAGCAGTCCGCGTCGCTGCTCCGGGCAACGCGGAGTTTCCGGCCGTGGACCTTGTCATCAACGCCAGTTCGGCCGGGATCTCGGGTGAGCCGCCCGCCCTGCCCCCCGCGCCGGCGAAGGCTGCGCTGTGTATGGACCTGGCGTACGGAAGGGCCGCGGAGCCGTTTATTGCCTGGGCGCGGGAGGGCGGCGCACGCGCCGCTCACGACGGCTGGGGAATGCTGGTGGAACAGGCTGCCGAGAGCTTCAGAATCTGGCACGGAATGCGTCCGGACACTGCGGAACTGCTTGAGCCCTGATCCCCGGAGCGGCCGCACCGGCCGCGCCGGGCAATTCACCGCATCGTCACGAGTTCCTCCGCCGCTGTGGGGTGGATGGCCACGGTGTCGTCCAGGTCGGACTTGCTGGCGCCCATCCTTATCGCCACCGCGAATCCCTGCAGCATTTCGTCGGCGCCGGGTCCGGCCAGGTGGCAGCCCACGACTCTTTCCTCGCCTCCGACAGTGACCAGTTTCATGCGCGCCTTCGGCTTGCTCCCGGAAACGCCGTAGAAAAGGGGAACGAAATCGGCCCGGTAACAGCGCACCGCATCCCCGTAAGCCTCGCGGGCCTCTTCCTCGGTAAGGCCGACGGCGCCCAGCGGCGGGTGGGCGAACACCACGGTCGGAATATTGCGGTAATCCATGCGCCGCTCGGGCATTCCGCCGAAGTGACGGTCCGCCCAGCGGCGCCCGGCGGCGATCGCTACCGGAGTGAGTTCATGATGCCCGGTCACGTCGCCCAACGCGAAAACGCCGGACGCGCTGGTCTCCTGCCATTCGTCCACTTCAATGGCGCCGCGGCCATCGCATTGCACGTCGGCAAGGTCGAGATTCAGACCGGCGCTCAGCGGACGCCTACCGACAGCCCACACGAGGGCTTCGAAGGGCCCGCTGCGTTCTCCCGAAGCGGACGTCAGGCGCAGACCTTCGGCATCCCTCTCGACCGCGGCGGGCACGAATCCCGTGGCGATCCGCACGCCCGCCCCGGCGAGCCCCTCCATGCAGGCCTGCTGCAGGATTCCGTCGAAGCTCCGCAGCACCGAATCGCGCCTGAGGTGCAGCGTTACTTCGGTGCCCAGACCGCGGAGAATCCCCGCCAGTTCCACCGCGATATAGCCGGCGCCCACAACCGCGGCGCTCGCCGGCGCGCGCTCAAGTTCGAAAAACCCGTTGGAACTGATCCCGAGCTCGGCGCCCGGAATCGCGGGGACGACGGGAGCGCCGCCGGTGGCGATCAGAATCCGGTCGGCGGAATAATCCTCGCCGTTGACGGAAAGCACGCGCGGTGCGGAAAAAGCGGCGTGTCCGGAGATGCTGTGCACGCCGCGCCGCTCGAGGTTCCTGGCGTAGATTCCGTTCAGCCGGCGAATGTAGCGTTCGCGCCGGCTGACCAGTTCCCCGAAGTCGTGGCCGTTGAAGGTCAGGTCGAAACCGTAATCGCCGCCATGCCCCAACTCGCGGGCCAGTTCGGCGGCATGCCACATGATCTTCTTGGGCACGCAGCCGCGATTGACGCAGGTACCGCCGAGACGTCCGGATTCAAACAGCGCTACCCGTGCTCCGTATTCCGCCGCCCGCTGCGCCGCGGCCAGGCCGCCGCTGCCCCCGCCCACCACGATCGCGTCGTAATTCTTCATGCGCGAGAGGATAACGCTTCGGGACCGAAAGATCGCCGGATCCCGGCCGTCCGGGTCGTCATTGCCTGTCAACGCAAAGCACAGATGTCCCCTTTTCTCCAAAGCAGAGATGTCCCCTTTTGAATGAGTGAGGGTTCTTTGCAGGGGCCCGGTTGCGGGGCGCAGGGAGCGTAGCGACCGGAGCCCCGGAACCGGGCGGCCGCAGGCCGCGATCCTCGCCGCCCTCGTCACCGGGCGCCTCTGCGCGCTTGGGCTTCGGCCACGTCCCGCCGGATCATCCGGTTCCACGGATGATCCGCAGCGGGCTTGTAACGGGGCTGGGCGCGCTGGCGCGCCTTGGCCTCGTTGACCGTGTGTTGCACGCTCTTCTCATCGTCCAGCGCGATCGGGGCCTCGCCTTCGGCCAGCACCCGGAAGGCCAGGGGACGGCCCTTGCACAGAACGCTCACCTCCGCACCGAAGGCGTCGCACACGGTCACCGAGGCGCCGCGCAAGCGATAACCCTTGCCCTGCCCGGTGATCTGATACTCGCGGTTGAGATACTGAAAGGTCAGGTTCTTCGACAGCTTGCGCGTCTCATGCCGGCGCAGGATCAGGTCCAGCTCTTCGGCGTCATGCAGCACCGACCGGTGGGCGTCCTCTTCGCTGGCGGGCGCCACCGCAAAACGCCGGTTGTAATCGGCCATGAACGACGGCAGAAAGGCGTTGCCCTCCTCCATGGAGCTGATGCCTTCAAGCCTCAACTCCTTCACCAGACGGTCCTGCAGCGTCTGGTTGGCCCGCTCCACGCGGCCCTTGGCCTGCGGCGTGTTGGCGTGGATCGGCTCGATGTCCAGGGTCTTCACCGCCCGCGTGAACTGCGTCACCCTGCCTTCCAAGCGCCCCTGGTTCACCCGGAAGATGCTGTGCCGGTCCGAATACAGCGCCACCGGACGACCGTAACGGCCCAGATACACGCCCAGGGCCTCCATATACGCCTGGGTCGTCTCCGCGGCCACGAAGCGCAGATACATCAGCCGGCCGGTGGCGTCATCGATGAACACGATCAGCGTGCAGCGCGCCCCCCGGTCCTCAAACCAGGCATGCGGCGAACCATCCAGCTGAACCAACTCGCCGAAACACGCCCGCCGAGGCCGGCGCTGGTGAACCCGGGCACACCGACGCGACTTCGCCTCCCACAAGCCCTCCTCCATCATCCACTGGCGCAGCGTCTCCGCGCTCAGCCGATACCCGTGAACCTCCGTCAGCTTCTCGCACGCCAAGGTCGGACCGAAATCCGAATAGCGCTTGTGCATCCAGTCCATCACCTCACGGCGAACAGCCGCCCCGATCACGTTGTTCGGACACCTCCCCCGGCGCCTCGACACCAAACCCGCGGCTCCATCGTCCCGATACCGGCGAACCAAACGCTTGACCTGGCGAACGCTCAAACCCAACTGCTCGGCCGCCTCGCGCTGCAACAGACGCTTCGCCTCCACCTTGCGAACCACTCCAAGACGATCCACCTCCCGGGCGCTCATCAACACATCCTCTCTTCCCAAAACCCGATACCCCCTGCCAAAGCAAAGCAATACCTTGTACTCCAATCAAAGGGGACATCTCTGCTTTGGAGAAAGGGGACATTACTGCTTTGGGCTAACATCGAGTCAGTCACGGGCGGTAATGTTAGACGCTTGTGTTAGATTGATCCGCCGCTATGCCAATCCACGAACATCGACATCTCCTGCCCTCCGTGGAGGGCTTTATCGCGGGCTTGCGCGATCTGCACGTGAACGAGCCGGA
>CAYMQG010000066.1:0-33417 GCA_964392625.1 uncultured Gammaproteobacteria bacterium
CTGTCACGGCGAGCCGATTACCGAGCGCATGCCTCCCGGCATGAACCTGCTGGCCGCCAAGATGGGCATCCACGAATGGAGTTATTCCAACGATTACGAGTCCGCGCCCAGGCGAGCAATGCAGCACATGAGCCTGGAGAAGAGGTTCCGTAAACTGGATATCGAGGTGGAGCTGGGCTTTACGCCGGAACAGGCAGCGCGCGAAGCGCAGCGTTGCCTGAACTGCGATATACAGACGGTATTCGAGGCCCCGCTTTGCATCGAATGCGACGCCTGCGTGGACATCTGTCCGGTGCATTGCCTGACGATTGCACCGAACGGGGAAGAAGAGGACCTGCGGGAACGCCTTACCGTGCCGGCCCACAACCTCGACCAGCCGCTGTACGTGTCCGCTGAACTGCCCCAGACCGGAAGGGTGATGGTCAAGGACGAGGACCTGTGCGTGCATTGCGGACTCTGCGCGGAACGCTGCCCGACGGCGGCCTGGGACATGCAGAAATCCGAATTGCTGACTCCGTACGTGCACCACGAAGCCGAAGGGCGGCCGCCCCGGGGTTCGCTCGGCAAGCGCAAGGCCGGGGCCGAGACCAGGGAAGAACCGGTTCGCACGGCGGCCTAGTGCATCAGTAGAACGGCTCATGCCGGCAGACAACGATTTCACGATTCGCATCGCCAACGTAAACGGCACCGGCTCGGCCAGCGCCAATTCGTTGCTGATGAAGACCCTGTTCAGGATGGGCATCCCGGTCGCGGGCAAGAACTACTTCCCGTCCAATATCCAGGGCCTGCCCACCTGGTACGAAGTGCGCGCCAGCCACCGCGGCTACCTGGCCCGCTCCGGCAGCGTGGATATTGCAGTGGCCATGAATGCCGAGACGTATCAGCGCGACCTTCGCGAGCTGACCTCCGGCGGCTACCTGCTCTACGACTCCACCTGGCCGCGCCGCGAGGTGCTGCGCCGCGAGGACGTGCACATCCTGGGCGTTCCGCTGGCGCGGATGTGCAACGAGAACTTCGACAACGCGCGGGCGCGCATCCTGATGAAGAACATCGCCTACGTGGGCGTGCTGGCCGCGTTGCTGGATCTGGACCTGGAAATCATCAGGGAGCTGCTGCGGCAGACATTTGCCCGCAAGAAACCGCTGCTGGAGGCCAATCAGATCGCCATCGGCCTGGGTTACGACTACGCCCGGGAGCATCTGCACTGCCCCTTGCCTTTCGTGGCCCGCTCGATGGAAGGGCCGGGCTCGCAAATCATCATCGACGGCAATACGGCGGCGGCCCTGGGCTGCGTTTATGCCGGCGCCACGTTTGGCGCCTGGTACCCGATCACCCCGTCCACTTCGCTTATGGATGCGTTTCGCAGTTTTTGCGCCCGCTTCCGAGCCGCCGAGGACGGCACGAATGACTACTGCGTGATCCAGGCCGAAGACGAACTGGCCGCGATCGGCATGGTGCTGGGAGCCGGATGGAACGGGGCGCGAGCCTTCACGCCCACCTCGGGACCCGGAATTTCGCTGATGTCGGAGTTTCTGGGTTACGGTTACTACGCGGAGATTCCGGCGGTTCTTTTCGACGTGCAGCGCGTTGGTCCCTCCACCGGCATGCCGACCCGCACCCAGCAGGGCGACATCCTGTCCTGCGCCTATGCCTCGCATGGCGATACCCGCCACGTGCTCCTTTTCCCTTCCAGTCCGAAAGAGTGCTTTGAAATGGCGTCGACGGCCTTCGACCTGGCCGAAAGGCTGCAGACGCCGGTGATCGTGCTTTCCGACCTGGACCTGGGAATGAACGACTGGATGAGCGAGGAACTGACGTGGGACGACGAGTACCGGCCCGATCGGGGCAAGGTACTGCGCGCCGAGCAGCTTGAGGACATGGAGGCCTTCCATCGCTACCTCGATGTGGACGGTGACGGCGTGCCGTACCGCACGCTGCCGGGCGAGCATCCCAAGGGAGCGTTCTTCACCCGCGGGTCCGGCCACAACATGTACGGCGGCTACACTGAAAACGCTGGCGAGTACCAGGAGGTCCTGGACCGGCTTCGCAGGAAATGGGATCACGCCGCGACCATCGTTCCGCCGCCGGACATACGCACCTCCCACGGCGCGCAGGCGGGAATGATCACGCTGGGCACCGGTGACTCCGCCTGCCGCGAGGCGCTGGATACCCTGGCGGGCCGCGGGGTGGCGCTGGACTACATGAAGATCAATGCGTTCCCCTTTGGTGCGGAAGTCGAGACGTTCCTGAAGGACCACAAGCGCATCTACGTCGTGGAGCAGAATCGCGACGCGCAATTGCGCACGCTGCTGATCAACGAGGCGGGCGGCCGCGCCGAGCAGCTTGTGGAAGTGCTGCACTACAACGGCATGCCGATTGCCGCGACGTCGGTCGTGAGCGCGGTGGAAGCGGACATGCTGCGGGACAGGGCGGCTTAGGCGCCGCCGGACGAAGAACACGGCATGAGCTACATCGCCCGCCCCCAGGTCAGCCATCCCGCCCTGGCCCGCAACGAACTGGGCCTGACAATGCGCGACTACGAGGGCGGCATGTCGACGCTGTGCGCGGGCTGCGGCCACGACTCGATCACCGGCGCGCTGATCCAGGCAGTCTTCGAGTTGTCCATCCCGCCGCATCGCATGGGCAAGCTCAGCGGGATCGGATGCTCATCCAAGACACCGGCTTACTTTGCGGCGTCCTCCCACGGCTTCAACTCGGTCCACGGGCGCATGCCTTCGGTATCCACCGGCGCGGCCGCGGTTAACGGCCGGCTGCAGTACATCGGCATTTCCGGCGACGGCGATTCGCTGTCCATCGGCGTCGGCCAGTTCGTTCACGCCATGCGCCGCAATCTCAACATGCTGTACCTGATCGAGGACAACGGCGTGTACGGGCTCACCAAGGGGCAGTTTTCCGCCTCCGCCGACACCGGCAGCACGGCCAAGCGCGGCGAGGTGAACGAACAGCAGGCCATCGATCCCTGCCTGCTGGCGATTGCTTCGGGTTGCGGTTTTGTCGCCCGCGGGTTTTCCGGAGACCGCGCACAACTGGTGCCGCTGCTCAAGGCCGGGCTGTCGCATCGCGGGTTTGCGATGATTGACGTGATTTCTCCCTGCGTCACGTTCAACGACCACGAGGGCTCGACCAAGAGCTACCGCTTTACGCGCGAGAATGCGTATCCGATCGGCCACACGGACTTCATTCCGCCGGAAGTCGAGATCAAGGCCGAGCTTGGCGTGGGCGAGGCGCAGCAGGTCCAATTGCACGGCGGAGGCAGCATCCTGCTGCGCAAGCTGGACCAGGAATACGACGCAAGCGACCGAAGCGCGGCCCTGGCCTATCTCAGCCGGCGCCAGGGCAATGGAGAGGTGGCCACCGGCCTGCTGTTCGTGGAAGAAGGCGGAGCGGACATGCACGAACTCGCGCGACTGGGCGAGACGCCGCTGGCGGAACTGTCGTACGAACGGCTTTGCCCGGGGTCAGGCGCGCTGGCGGACTTGCAGGGGCGCTTGCGTTAGTCGGCTTTTGAGGGCGGGACGCCCTCGTTCCCAGGCAGGACGCCCTCGTCCGGTGCAGTGGGTTTCTCGGGCAGCGGCGGACAGCGCACCCAGGCGTCGAGCGCAACGGACGTCTGTGCGCTCGTTTGCTTCCCCGTCGAGGCCCGGCATACCAGGGCGCCCTGGGCGGTGAATTTCGATCTCAGCCGCAGCACCGGTCCGGGAGCGTCGCCGGGTTCGGGACAGAAGAGTTCCGGCCTCAGGCCACGCAACTGCCGGGCCGGAACGCGAAGGGAAAGCACCCTGCGCCAGGTGTTTTCCTCCGCCGAGAAAGTGGCGTGAACCGTCGTATCGGAGATGGAAACCTGCACGTGCCCTCGTACAGTGTCGGGAGGGCAATCGAAGGCTGCAGTCACCGAAAAGGAGTGCTCTTCGGCCGTTTCCCCCGATACCCACAGGGGCGCGTTTGCGGGCGGCTCGTTGTCGGGGGCGGGGAGGTAGGGACCTTGCAGGAGTGAGAGCAGAGCGGTTGCCAGTACGGGTGTCATCGCACCGCAGGGGAAGTAGGGCCGACAGGCCCTACGCGGAAAAGCTGGAACCGCAACCGCATGTGCTCTGCGCGTTCGGATTGCGGATCACGAAGCGTGCGCCGCTCAAGTCGTCCTTGAAGTCGATCTCCGCTCCTTCCAGGTACTGCAGGCTGGTGGGGTCCACCAGCAGGGTGACGCCCAACTGCTCCACCGAAGCGTCGCCTTCCTCCCGTTTGTCGTCGAAAGTGAACCCGTACTGAAATCCCGAACAGCCCCCGCCGGAGATGTATACCCGCAGCATCAGGGCGGAATTGTCTTCTTCCTGCAGAAGTTGCCCGACCTTGCGGGCCGCGGCCTCGGTAAAGACCAGCGGAGCGCTGTCCCGTTCCTCGCCGTAATACTGCGGTTCCATGCCGGCTTCTCAGCTCAGGGAAGGTTGCATCTGCCTTGCCGGCCTCGACTCCGGGCCGGGTGCGCCCGTCGCCACGCTGCCGGCCGAATCCGCGGAACCTACCAGCAACTGGCCCTTTACGACGGCGCCTTTTTCTATCTCGATCTGCCCGTACGCTATCGAACCCTCGACACGCGCCGTCGATTTCAGGGTAACCGTGCCGCTGCAGCGCAGGTCGCCCACGATAGTGCCCTGGATGAGCATGCGCGCGGACCTGGCGTTGCCCTCTATGCGCCCGGTCGGCGCGACGGCGAGTTCGCTCTTCTTGTTGCCCGGTGCGGACACGTCGCCCTTGACGGTCCCGGCCACGTGACAGCCCCCGTCGAAGATCAGGTTGCCGGTCACGGTGGCGTCACTTCCGATCAAAGTCGTAACCGCGTTGTTCAATCGATTCTTCATGTTCTCGGTGCCAGCGGCGCCCAGGGAAACTCACGCTCAAAGCTGTGCTGTTCTTCCGGACTGGGCGTTACACGTACCCGGATCTTGCTGGGTTTGAACCTGTCGGGCAAGGTCACATTCGCGCGCAGCTCAGTGCTGCTTTCAAAATTGAATTCTATCCGACTCGCACTGAGCTGGCTGATCTCATGCAGCCCGAGCTCGCGGCCCGCGCCGTCCAGCGTGCCCGCGAACGCCAGTTCCAGGTGTCCCCGGCAGCGTTCGTTGTCCGACAGGAGCGCCTGCGTCAGACCCACGCTGAGCCGGTAGTCCCGGGCGTCTCCACCCGGTTCCACGTTGACGGAATGAATCCTCAATCCTGCGCGGGCCTCCTGGGGCGTAATGATTTCCTGCAGACCATAGATGGTCATGCGCTGATTCATCACCTGGCCCTGCAGGTCGCTGACCTGGGACCGAAGGGCCGCCACCGCCTCCTCGTCGATCATCCGGTTGAGTTCGTGGTTGCGCAGTTCCAGGTTTTCTATGCGGGCCTGCATGCCGGCGATCCGGTCGCTGGTGAGGCTGTCCTGCAAACGCCAGCCGGCGAAACCTCCGCCCGCGAAGACTATGGCTATGATGAGAATCAGCACGACCGAATGGCGCCCGCGCCATACCAGGACTTTGTTGCGGCCCAGCAAAACCGTTCCCGGAAACCCTACCTGCCGCTTACTTTACCGCATGTTCACGTTCGCCCGCAGGCCGACGCGCTCCTCGAATTCCTCCAGCACCTGCCGGTAAACGGAGCGCTTGAAGGACACGACTTCATCGGCCGGCAGCCAGTAATCCACCCAGCTCCAGTCGTCGAATTCGGCCTCCTCGGCAAGGTCGGGCCGAATGCGCTCGTCCGCGCAGGTGAGCCTCAGCAGCCACCAGAGCTGTTTCTGTCCGATACAGCGCGGCGCACGCGAACGCCGGTACCTTTGCGGTAGCTTGTAACTCACCCACCGTCCCATGCGGGCCACTTCCCTGACGTGCGACGGGTCCAGCCCCAGTTCTTCCTTCAGTTCGCGGTACATGGCGTCCCGGGGGCGCTCGCCCTGCCGAACGCCGCCCTGGGGAAACTGCCAGCCGCGATGGTCGCTGCGGCGCGCCAGCAACAGCCTGTCGCGGCCGTCCCATATGACGATGCCGACGCCCCGCCGATAGCCGTTATGGTCGATGATGTCCTGCTCAGGCACCACGCATTCCTCCCAATCCGGCGAAAGGATACCCTGCTTGCATTACGATGCGTAACTCCCGGACAGCACACCAACATGAACTACTCCGTAAGGCAGCATCTCCGCCTGGAAATCGAGGCCTACGACCGGACCATACGCACCTGGATTCCCGGTTACGAGCAGGCTCTGAGACGGGCCGCCCGTGAGATCGCCCGCGTGCGGCCGCGCCGGGTGCTGGACCTGGGCGCCGGGACCGGCGCGCTTTCCCGGGCCATACTGGAACAGTCTGCAACGGCCACGGTCGAATTGCTCGACCTGGACGAGGAGATGCTTTCCCAGGCCCGGGTGCGGCTGAAGCGCTTCGGGAAACGGGCCCGCTACCGCCGGCAGTCGTTTCTTGATCCCTTGCCCGAATGCGATGCGGTAGCGGCGTCGCTGGCGCTGCACCATGTGCCCGTCATGACGGAGAAGGCGCGACTCTACAGGCGTATCCTCGAAGCGCTGGTTCCGGGTGGCGTGCTGGTCAATGCCGATGTAACGATGCCAGCCGGCGAGCCTCGGCGCAGCGAAGACTACGCGAAGTGGGCGGCGCATCTTGTCTCATGCGGCATCGGGGAAGATCGGGCTTACGAGCATTTCAGGGAGTGGGCGGGCGAGGACACCTATTTCCCACTTGAAACGGAGCTTGAGGCCATGACCGAGGCCGGCTTCGACGCCGCCTGCGCCTGGCGGGACATTCCCAACACGCTGATGGTCGGACGCAAGCCCTGAAAGCAACTCTCTCAGGCCGCGAAGGCGTTTCGCCTTAGCGGAGGGCGGGACGCCCTCCCGCCCGGGATGTGGTCAATCCTTTTCCGCGCTTCTGACGTTGTGCATGATGTCGCGGTCGGCCAGGTTCCCTGAGGGCGGCCTTCTGACGCTCTCGATACGCGACGGGATCATTCGCCGCGGATAGTAGTTGTTCTCGATGTCCGCGTCGGCGGTCTCCCATTTCGGGTCCACCACGATGCTGCTGATCTTCTCCGGCGACACCAGGAGTTTCCTCAAGGCGTGCGGCGTTCGCCGCCAGGTCTCGGCCGGCAGGTTGATCCGCTCCTGGCCGCCGCCGGCGTATGTAATCTCCATAAGGATGGGCATGACCAGGCCACCGAGATTGGAAAACTCGAAGATGTAGTAGTTGAGGTCCTCGTCCACCGCCCTTTCCAGCGTGGCGCGTTCCCAGTCCTCGAGTCCCGCCAGGAATTCCTCGTAGCGCTTGCGCTCCACGCCGGTGACCGTGAATTCGTCGTTCTCATCGTAGAAGTCGCGCACGTCCGGATTCCTCTCGACCCAGGTGCGCCTTCCCTCCTCCCGGTTCCTCTCGACGAATACGGACGGCGGCTCGGACTCTTCGATCTCGCGCAGCCGGGCGTAGTCCACGTCCGGGTCTTCGGTGTCGAGGCGCATTTCATAGACCCGGTCGAGCGAGATGTCCACGTGGTCGGTGGTGTAGAACCAGCCGCGCCAGAACCAGTCCAGGTCCACTCCCGAGGCTTCCTCCATGGTGCGGAAGAAATCGGCCGGCGTCGGTCGCTTGAATTTCCAGCGCCGGGCGTATTCCTTCAGGGCGAAGTCGAACAGCTCGCGGCCGAGAATCGTTTCCCGCAGGATATTGAGCGCGGCAGTGGGTTTGCCGTAGGCATTGGGTCCCACCTGCAGCAGGCTGTCGGCCTGGGTCATGATCGGCACCTGGTCGGTCGATGTCATGTAGTCGGTCATGTCGCGCGGCTCTACCGCCCAGCTGATCTCCGGGTCCCACTCGCGCCCGGCCACCGCGTCGAGGTAGCTGTTCAGCCCCTCGTCCATCCAGGTCCACTGGCGCTCGTCTGAATTCACGATCATCGGGAAGAAGAAATGGCCGATTTCGTGAATGATCACGCCGATAAGGAAGCTCTTGTCCCCTAGGGTGTAGGTGCGCGATCCGTCGTCCCTCAAGGTGGTCCGAGGGCCGTTGAAGGTGATCATCGGGTATTCCATGCCGCCGAGAAACCCCACGCTGACGGACTGGGCGGTGGGCCAGGGGTAGTCGAACGTGAACCGGCTGTACACCTCCAGCGCGTGGATCACGACCTCGGTGGAATAGTCCGACCAGAGCGTCCCGCCTTCCTTGGGGTAGAAGGACATCGCCATGACCTGTTCCTGCTTGGCGCCGGGCTGCCGCATGCCCTTCGCGTCCCAGATGAACTTGCGCGACGAGGCCCAGGCGAAGTCGCGCACGTTCGTTGCGGAGAATCGCCAGGTGGCGGTTCCGGAGTCGCCGTTGCGTTCGTTCTCGCGTGCCTCGTCGGGAGTGACGATGAACACCGGCCGCTCGGCGGTCTCGGCCTGCCTGAGCCGCGCCTGCTGTTCGGCCGTCAGCACTTCGCCGCCGTTGGTCAGTTCGCCGGTGGCCGCAACGATGTGGTCCGCTGGAACCGTGATGGCCACGTCATAGTCGCCGAACTCCAGCGTGAATTCGCCCGAGCCGAGGAATTCCTTGTTTGTCCAGCCCTCGTAGTCGGTGTACGCGGCCAGGCGCGGAAACCACTGCGCGATGGCGAAGATGTGGTTTCCGCCGGTGCGGGCGTCGTCGGGGAAGTGCTCGTAGCCGCCCCGTGCCCGGAATGCGGAGCCCTGCACGATGTTGTAGGCGAAGTCGACCGTGAATTCGGCCTGCTGTCCGGTGGCCAGCGGCGCCGCAAGGTCCACCCGCATCAGCGTGCCCACGATCACGTGCGGCATCGGCTCGCCCTTGTTGTCGGTTACCGCTCGGATCTCGAACCCCAGGTCCTCGTCGTCCATGTATTGCAGCCGGCGAAGGTTGCCGAGGCTGATTTGCGCCGTATCGTCCTCCCCTTCGCCTGCCGGGGAGGGGTCCTCGAAGGTGCGGCTCATCTCCGCGATGGAGTCGTCGCGGAACCGGTTCTGGTCCAGGTGCAGCCACAGATAGGTAAGCGTGTCGGGCGAGTTGTTGTGGTAAGTCACGGTCTGGGTGGCGGAGATGCGCTGCTCCTCCTCGTCCAGCGTTACCGCAATCGAATAATCCACCTGCTGCTGCCAGTACGCGTGGCCCGGTTGTCCGGCAGCGTTGCGATAGGCGTTGGGGGTCGGAAGTATCTCCTCGAGTTGCCGGAACTTGTCCTCAAACTGCGGCGCGTTGGTGTCCTCCATGCTCCAGACTGCAGCGCAGGCCAGCAGGGCGGCCGCGGCAGCCGGCAGGCGCCGGCGTGTCCATTGGTTCGAAAGCACCGAAGTTCCTCCCGCTTTGCTGTTGCAGTTCGTCTTTGCCGATTCCGTCATTGCGGTTCCCCCGGCCGGACCGCCACCTCGGCCAGCGGCTTCTCCCAGTCCTCCATTGGCGGCAGGCCCAGCGCCCGGGCCAGCGTCGGGGCGATGTGACGCGGAGTGACCGGCCGGTCGACGATCGCCGGCTTCAGTTTCGCGCCATAGAACAGGACAGGCACGCGCAGGTCTGACCGGTACGGCGATCCATGGCCGGCGGCGTAAACGGGCGGATCCGCACTGACGAAACTGTTCTCCGACTCCACCACGTACATCTCCCCGCTGCGCCCGTCGAAACGAACATTGCGGATCAATTCACAAAGCTCCTCGCCGTCGCAGTCGTCGAGCCGCGAAGCAGGCACTGTCCGGGCAATTTCGGGGCGGGCTTCGAGCCATTCGCCGGCCCTGCGGCGGACCGAATCGAGGTCGAGGCCGAGGCGCTCCATGGCGGAAAGATTGAAATACACCCACGGCATCACGATGCCGGTCACCAGGTTTTCATCCACGTCGAGGTCGGAACTCAATTGGCGGTTCAGGGCCCCGACCACCCTGATGTCCTGCGCGCCGGTCGTGTTGAGGCCGGAACTCAACCGGCGGTTCAGGGCCTCCGTCAAGCGCCGCGAGAACACCCGCGTCGCCTCGGGATCGGCGCCGGGCACGTACTCCGGAATGGGCCTCATCCCATGGTCGGCACTCAGCGCCAGCAGGAAGCGTCCCGCGCCGACGCGGTCGTCGAGGTAGTCCAGGAATTCCGACAGCAGCCGATCCAGCCGGTGGAGATTGTCTTCGGACTCGCGGCTGCCGGGCCCGAAAGCGTGCCCGATGCGGTCGGTGGCGGAAAGACTGACGGAGAGCAGGTCCGGAACGTCGTCCGTGCCCAGCGATTCGTTCTCGATGATGACCCGCGCCAGACCCATGGTGATCCGGTCACCGTGGGGCGCGTAGCGCAGCTGGTCGTAGTACTGCCGCGTTCCCGGCGGGGCGTATTCGTGGGGGAAGACCCGGGTCCAGCCTTGCGGGGGCCTCTCGTGGCGCCGGTCGTCCTCGCGCGCGTAGGCCTCGCCGGGCATCAGCAGTTCCCACGCCGCCGGAACCTGCCCGTAGGCAGTCTCGTTGTATGCGGAGAGCCAGTCCGGCTGAGCCCCTTCGGGGTAGTAGAAGCTGTTGGTCACGAAGCCGCCGCTGCTCACGGAATACCAGAACGCCTTGCCGTGCTGTCCGGCGGTGAAAACCGCCCCCCTGTCCTTGATCGACACCGAAAAGATCTTCGCGCGTCCCTGGTAGCCGGTATGAAGAATGTCGGCCAGGGTGGGCGCGGCCAGGCGCGACGGGGATACGCCGTATTCCCTGTCCCAAACGCTGGGGAAGGGCCGCCCCACCTCGCGTTCGTACCAGAAGTTCGAGATCACGCCGTGCTTCGACGGATGGACGCCCGTGGCGATCGTCGCATGGCCGGGAGCGGTGGCGCTGGTCGCATGGTCGTAGGCGGCGTTCTCGTAGACCACGCCCCCTCGCCATAAGCGCCGAAAACCTGAGGAAGAAGCCTTGTTCGCCCATTCGCGGGTCCGGTCCGCGGTCAGCTGGTCCACCACCAGGATAACGGTCAGCGCCGGCGGTTCGCCGGGCATGGCGGGGTCCTGCGCCCAGGCCGGGCTGAGTGCGAGCAGGGCGGCCAATGGCGTGAGCCGGCGTAAAGAGTTCATGGAAAGCCTCCGCAGGCGGGCCAATGTACCGCAAAGTGGACTTGCCCACTAGTGCTGTTTCGGCGCTGGACCATCCCGGGCCCCTGTAACCGTAACGTCACAAATTTGTCACGTTGCTGACTTCGATGAACCCCAAACTGCCCCGTGTCCAAGTTCCATTCCTTTAGCGCCAATCGGGGAGATTGCGCCATGCTTCGATGCTCAACCTTTTTCCGCCCTGTAATTTTTGCAGGCTTGTTCTTCCTCGTGCCCGTTTCAGGCCTGCTGGCCGACGGTGCGGTCGAGGGTCGCGTAAGCGATCAGTCCGGCGAGGTGTATTTCGAGGGCGCTATCGTTGCGCTGCCGGAACTGAACATCGAGCGCGTTACGGATTCAGCGGGCCGCTTCCGGTTTCAGAGCGTCCCGGCGGGCGAGTACCAACTGGAAGTCAGTTATGTAGGCGCGGAACCGGTTTCGGTCGGGGTGACCGTGCGGGATGACGCCACCGAGCAGGCAAATGTGCGCATCGGCTCCCAAGTGGGCCTGATGGAGAACATCATCGTCGTGGGGCAGGCGGCCGGCGCCTATGGAGCGATCAACCGCATGCGCTCCGCCGACAACCTCATCTCCGTCGTGACCAGCGATTCGATCGGCCAGTTTCCCGACGAAAACGTGAGCGAGGCGCTGCAAAGGATCAATGGCGTGTTCATCGAGCGCGACCAGGGTGAGGGCCGCTTCGTGGGCGTGCGCGGCATCGACCCGCAGCTCAACGTGGCCAGCATCAACGGCCTGAACGTCCCGGCGCCGGAGAGCGATCGCCGCAACGTGGCGCTGGACGTGATTCCCTCCGACCTGGTGGAGAGCCTTGAAGTCACCAAGACCCTTACGCCCGATCAGGACGGCGACGCGATAGGCGGCACCATCAACATCAAGAGCCTGACCGCCTTCGACCGCGAGGGCATGAGTTACCAGCTGAAGGGCCAGTCCTTCTATAACGATCTGCAGGACAGCCGCGGCCACAAGTTCTCCGGCACCTTCACCAACGCCTTCGATTTCGCCGGCGGCGAACTGGGACTGGCACTGAGCATATCGACCAACGAGCGGGAGTTCGGCACCGACAACCTGGAAGCGGACGGCGGCTGGGCGGAAGACGGTGGCGTGCGCTATCACGAAGAACTGGAGATGCGCAACTACGAGATCACCCGCAAGCGTGACGGGTTCGCGCTCAACGTGGATTTTCGCCCCAACGAGACTTCAAGCTACTACCTGCGCTCGCTGTACAGCGACTTCAGCGACCTGGAACTCCGCAATCGGATCGAGTTCAAGCTCGACAAGGGCGACCTGGAATTCGACAGCGACAGCCTGACGTCCACCGACACGCGGCTGCAGCGGGAACTCAAGGAACGCTACGAAGCACAGGAAATCCTTTCGCTGCTGGCGGGCGGCGAACATCTGATCGGCGACTGGACCGTCGAGTACAGCGTCGGTTATTCGGAGGCCAGCGAGGAAGAACCGGGCCGCATCGATTCCCAGTTCGAACTCAGAGGCGTGGAATATGCGCGCTACGAGAATCTCGGCCGGGTGCCGGTTCTCTCTTACAGTGCCGACGGCGGCCGGGCGGAGAACTTCGAGCTGGATGAAATCACCATCGAGGACAATTTCACCAACGACGAGGAAACCGCGCTCAAGTTCGATATTACGCGCGAGATGACCGTTGCCGGGAACCCCGGGTACATCCGGTTCGGCGCCAAGCACCGGGCGCGGGACAAGAACAGGGACGCGGGATTGCGAGTGTTCGAAAAATTTGACGATGCATTCGGTTCCGCGCCGATGCTGAATCAGTTCGTGTCCGGCTCGGCCGACTACATGCTGGGCGCCTACGGACCCTACGTGGACCCCGGGCTGCAGCGCAGTTTCGTCTGGGGGAACATCGGCGGAAAGTCGGCCTGCATGCTGGAGAGTTACGACAAGGGCGCCTGCCCCTTCATCATGGATGTGGACGGGTCGCGAGTCGGTTCGGCGGCCGATTACGACATCGAGGAAAACGTGTCCGCGCTCTACCTGATGCAGAGGATCGACATCAACAATCTCCGGCTGGTCTATGGGGTCCGGTACGAGGGGACCGACTTCAGCGCAAGAGGCGCGTATGTTCGCGAGGTGGACGTCGAGGGCCAGGACGACGTGCAGGTCGCCGAATCCTTCTACGAAAGCGACTACAGCAGCGTTCTTCCAAGCATCAATCTGCGCTACAAGCTTTCGAAGAACCTGGTCGTGCGCGGGGCCTATACGCATTCGATCGCGCGGCCGTCGTTCGGCGACCTCAACCCCACGCCCGACGCCATCGAAATCGAGCAGGATGACGACGCGATCGAGATGGCGGTGGAAGCCGGCAATCCGGAACTCAAGCCCTACAAGTCGCGCAACGCGGACCTTGCCCTGGAGTACTACCCCGGCAACATGGGCGTATTCAGCGCCGGCGCGTTCTACAAGCGCATCGACGACTTCGTCTTCAGTGCCGACGTGAGTTCCGTCGCGGATCCGTCGGAATACGCGGGGAACATCGCCGTGACCGACCTCGAGGTATTCAAGCCGCTCAACGGCCAGTCGGCCAGCCTGTACGGGCTGGAGCTGGGATGGACCCGCCAGTTCACCGAGTTGCCCGGCGCGCTGAGCGGCCTGATCCTGATGGCCAACGCCACGTTTACCGACAGCGACGCCGACCTTGGCCTGGGCCCGGACGCCGACCGCGGTAACGAGTCGAAACTGCCGTTGCAGGCCGACCTGGTGACCAATTTCGTGGTCGGTTACGAGAAGTACGGCTGGAGCGTCAGGCTGTCCTCGGCGTTCATCGGCAATCGCATTACCGAGATCAACCTGGAAGACCAGAGCAACGACCTGTACGAGGACGGCCATCACCAGATCGACCTTACCGTCAAGTACGACGTGAACGAGCAGCTTCAGCTTTACTTCAACGCCATGAACCTGGGCGAGGAGCCCAACTATCGCTACTATGGCCGTTCGCGCTACAACGGCCAGTACGACGAAATCGGACGCTCGTACGTGTTCGGGATCTCCTACCGCAGCTTCTGATGCGGTTCGGAATCGGCAAGCGCCGCGGCTTTTTCGCTGCGGGCGCCGCGGCGCTCTTGGTCAGCGGCCTTACCGGCGGGTGCGCGGACGAGCCGGAGGTGGCGGCACGTACTGATCTGCCTGCCGTCCATGGCGTTGTGGAGACGGAACCGGTGCGGGGTGAGGGCGATGCGGCCGACGATCCGGCAATCTGGATACATCCCGAAGACGCCTCGCTGAGCCTGATACTGGGGACCGACAAGCGTCGCGGTCTGTCGGTCTACGACCTGTCCGGGCGGGAAGTGCAGTTCCTGCCGCGCGGGCGCGTGAACAACGTGGATTTGCGCCAGGGCGTGGCGATGGCCGGCGGTCCGGCGACGCTGGCGGTCGCCACCAACCGCACCGAACGCGCGATGGACATCTACAGCGTTTCCGGAGAGGGGACGGTGGAGCTGGCCTTGGCGCAGGCGCTCGAAATCGGTGATCCGTACGGCATCTGCATGCACCTGGACGCTTCCGGCACGGCCTACGCCTATGTGAACGGCAGCGACGGAGAATACGAGATCTGGCGTCTGAACGAAGGGGGCGAGCTGAAGCCGGAGCGCATCGACGGGTTCTCGCTTCCCACCAAGCCAGAGGGCTGTGTCGTCGACGACAGTACCGGGATCGCCTACATCGGCGAGGAAGAGCATGGCATCTGGAAGATGCCGGCGGGCGCCGGGGGGTCCGGCGAGAAAACGCTTCTTGATTCGGTGGATTCGGATCGCCTTGCCGCGGACGTGGAGGGGCTGGACATCTATCGAACCGCGCAGGGAGGAGCCATCCTGGTTGCTTCCAGCCAGGGCGACTATACGTTCGCCTTCTATGACCTCAATGATGGCGACCGCTACCTGGGGTCCGTGCGTATTGCCGACAGTCCCGACTCGGACGTTGACGGCGCCGAGGAAACCGACGGCCTGGCGGTCAGCGCCGTCAACCTCGGGCCGGGCTTCGAGCAGGGCGTGCTGGTCGTTCAGGACGGTTTCAACCGCCGCCCGGACGAGAAGCAGAATTTCAAGCTCGTGCCCTGGAGTTCGGTCGCCGCGGCCCTGAACCTGACCGAAACGCCGCTACCCGAATAACTCTCACCGGCGCGGGAGTCGGGCCCGCGCGGGCGTACGCCCGTACAATTCGCCGTTCGCCGTAAACCGGTATCCACATGCCGAAGCTCGAAGACCTGAGAAAGCAGCTTGGCGCCATCGACCGCGAGATCATCGGTTTGCTGGCCCGGCGCCAGGATATTTCCGCGCAAGTCGGCAAGGTCAAGCACGACGCGGGCGTTCCTTCGCGCGATTTCGCCCAGGAAGTGCGCGTGGTGAGCCGGGCCCGCGACCAGGCGGAAAAGGCCGGCCTGCCGGGCGATCTGGCCGAGAACATCGTGCGCCTGCTGATCAATGCGTCGTTGTCGCGCCAGGAACGGGTGCGGCTGCAGGCCCGCGGTCAGGGCGAAGGCCATCGCGCGCTGGTGGTGGGCGGCGGCGGCCAGATGGGCCGCTGGTTTTGCGAATTCCTGGGATCGCAGGGTTACGCGGTCACGGTTGCCGATCCGCACAGCCCGCCAAGGAAACTTCCCCACGTGGAGAACTGGCGCGAGGCGACCGGCGAATTCGAACTTACGGTGGTCGCCGCGCCGGTAGCGGCCAGCGCCGGCATTCTCGGGGACATGCGCAAGGCGCGCCATGCCGGACTGATCTTCGACATTGCTTCGGTGAAGGCCCCGGTCAAGGACGAATTGACCCGCATGGCCGCCGACGGAATGCAGGTGGCGTCGATCCATCCGATGTTCGGTCCCGATACCGACCTGCTGTCCGGCTGCCACATCCTGTTGATGGACGCCGGCGCGCCGGATGCGGCCCGGTCCGCGGCGGAGGTATTCGGCGGCACGATGGCCGAGATCCTGCCGGTGCCGCTGGACCAGCACGACCGGCTGATCGCCTGGGTGCTGGGAGTCTCGCACGCGATCAACCTGGCGTTCATCCATGCGCTGGAGGAAAGCGGCGAGCAGGCGCCGGTTCTGGCCCGCATGTCCAGCACCACCTTCGACGCCCAGCTCGACATCGCCCGGGCGGTGGCCGGGGACAACCCGCACCTGTACTTCGAGATCCAGCGGCTGAATCCGCATGGCGCGGAAGTCCTCGGCGAGTTGACGTCTACCGTGAAGAAGCTCACGCGTATCGTTGACGAGGGCGACGAGTCGGCTTTTGTGAGGCTGATGGAAAGCGGTCGCCGCTACCTGGCTGCGCGCGAGTAGACCGGAGTGAAGTCCAGGGCCAGGATTGTTCTCAGTCGGCGCTGGCCAAAGCGCATCCAGGCGCTTCTTGAAGAGGATTACGAAGTCTGGCCCAACGCCCGGGACCACCCGATGAGCGCGGCGGCCATGCGCCAGACCCTGCGCCGCGCCGACGGTTTCTGTCCCACGGTGACGGACCGGCTGGATTCGAACGTGTTGCGCCTGCCGTCGCCGCGAACACGGATTCTGGCCAATTTCGGCGTTGGATTCGAACACATCGACCTGGATGCCGCCCGCCGATCGGGCATCGTGGTCACCAACACGCCGGACGTGCTCACCGATTGCACCGCGGACTTGGCTATGGCCCTGATTCTGGCCACTGCGCGGGGCGTAGTCGGTGGCGACCGCATGGTGCGGGCGGGCGATTGGTCCGGTTGGCGGCCGACGCATATTCCGGGTGTGAGGGTCAGCGGCAAGACCCTCGGGCTGGTGGGCTTTGGCCGTATCGGACGGGCCGTGGCAAAGCGGGCGGGCGCGGGTTTCGGGATGCGCGTGCGCGTCTTTGACTCTTCGCCTCCCGCGGACGAGGAAGCGCGCCAACTGGGCGTCGAGATCTGCGGTAGCCTGGACGAACTGCTTGAGACCAGCGACTTTGTGTCTCTGCACTGCCCCGTCACGCCGAAGACGGAAAGAATGATCGGCGAACCGCAATTCAACCGAATGCGCCCGGGCGCAATACTCGTCAACACTGCCCGCGGCGCACTGGTGGACGAACATGCCCTCGCCGGGGCGCTGCGCTCCGGACGGCTGTCCGCAGCCGGGCTCGACGTCTATGCGCGCGAGCCGGAGGTGCCGGCGGAACTGAGGGAAATCGGGCGGGTCGTGCTGCTTCCGCACCTGGGCAGCGCGACGCGGGAGACGCGCGAGGCGATGGGGATGCGGGTGAAGGAGAACCTGGACCGTTTCTTTGCCGGCGAGGAGCCGCCCGACCGCGTCGCCTGACCTCCGGTTGCGCCTTACAATTCCGTGCAACCGGGAACTTCAAGGGGACGGGACAATGAAAGCACGCGCAGCCGTAGCCTGGGCCGCGGGAGAGCCGCTAAGAATCGAGGACGTGGACGTCGAAGGTCCGCGCGAAGGCGAGGCGCTGGTGCGCATCGTCGCGACCGGTGTCTGCCACACTGACGCCTACACCCTGTCGGGCGACGATCCCGAGGGCGCTTTTCCCGCCATACTCGGCCACGAGGGCGGCGGCGTAGTGGAGGAAGTCGGCGCCGGCGTCACCAGCGTCAAGCCCGGTGACCACGTCATCCCGCTGTACACGCCGGAGTGCGGGGAATGCAATTTCTGCGAGTCCGGGCTGACCAACCTGTGTCAGGCCATTCGCGTTACCCAGGGCCAGGGGCTGATGCCGGACGGCAGCAGCCGGTTTTCCGCCGGCGGCAAGACTGTCCTGCACTACATGGGCACTTCCACGTTTTCGGAGTACACGGTCCTGCCGGAGATCGCCCTGGCGAAGGTCAATCCGGCCGCGCCGCTGGACAAGATCTGCCTGTTGGGCTGCGGCATCACGACCGGCATCGGCGCAGTGCTCAACACGGCCAGGGTGCGGGCGGGATCCACGGTGGCGGTTTTCGGTCTGGGCGGCATCGGCCTGAGCGTCATCCAGGGGGCCGTCATGGCCGGCGCCGAGCGCATCATCGGCATCGACATCAACCCGTCCAAGTTCGAGATGGCCGGCCAGTTGGGCGCCACCGATTTCGTGAATCCGAAGGACCACGACGCGCCGATACAGGATGTGATCGTGGACCTGACCGACGGCGGCGTCGACTACTCGTTCGAATGCGTGGGCAACGTGGAGCTGATGCGGGCCGCGCTCGAGTGTTGCCACAAGGGCTGGGGCGAGAGCACCATCATCGGCGTGGCCGGCGCCGGCCAGGAAATCGCCACGCGGCCGTTCCAACTCGTGACCGGGCGCGTGTGGCGGGGCACGGCATTCGGCGGAGTGCGCGGTCGCAGCGATCTCCCGGGCATGGTCGATCAGTACATGGCCGGGGAAATCGAAGTGGACCGGATGATCACGCACACGATGCAACTGGACGAGATCAACGATGCCTTCCACCTCATGCACGAGGGAGAAAGCATCCGTTCGGTGGTCTATTTCTGATCGCCCTCCCGTGAGAATCGTGGCGGAGAGCCGGTGCCACGAAGGCCGGCAGCTTACGGTCGAACATCCGTCGGACGCTTGCGACTGTCCGATGCGTTTCGCGTTGTTCCTGCCGCCGGGTGTGGCGGAAGACGGCAAGGCGCCGGCGCTTTATTTCCTTTCCGGCCTAACCTGCACCGAGGAGAACTTTACCGTCAAGGCCGGCGCCCAGCGGTTCGCCGCCCAAAGCGGCCTGGCGCTTGTCGTGCCCGACACCAGTCCGCGAAACACCGGCATTCCCGGGGAGGACGACGAGGATTTCCTGGGCTCCGGCGCCGGCTTCTACGTCGATGCGACCCGGGCGCCATGGTCGGCGCACTACCGTATGTACGACTACGTTAGCCGGGAACTTCCGCAGTTCGTCGAATCCTCCTTCCCGATCGATCCTGCCCGGCGCGGAATCTGCGGACATTCCATGGGCGGGCATGGTGCACTGGTGATCGCCCTGCGCAACCCCGGCCGCTACCAGTCGGTCTCCGCTCTGGCGCCGATTTCCAATCCCTCGTCTTCCCCCTGGGGGCGGGCGGCCTTCTCCGCCTACCTGGGGAACGAAAGCCCAGCCTGGCAGGAATACGACGCCAGCCTACTGGTGCGAACGGCGCCGCTGGACCTGGAGATCCGCATTGATCTCGGCAGCGCGGATCCGTTTCGCGAAGAGGAACTCAAGGTTGAACAGTTCCTCGCGGCCTGCCGCGAATCCGGCCAGAAGGTGAGCTTTCATCTGCGCGGCGGCTACGATCACGGTTACTTTTTCGTCGGCAGCTTCATCGACGATCACATCCGCCATCACGCCGCCGTACTGCGCCCCGGTGACGCCAGTGCGGGCGGCTGACCTCGGTGGGGCGCCGCCGCCGGATCCGCTGCCTATCCTCCGGGAGTGGCTCGCGCGGGCGGCGGGGTTGACCGACCGTCCCAATCCGCATTCGCTCGTCCTCTCGACTACCGATTCGCGCGGGCGCGCCGACGCGCGCGTCGTGCTTCTCAAGCACTACGATCACGAGAAGGGATTCCTGGTGTTCTACACGAACTACCTGTCCGCCAAGGGTGGACAGCTTGCCGCCTGTCCCGAGGCGTCAGCCCTTTTCCACTGGGACCGGCTCGGCCTGCAGGCCCGGGTTCGCGGTCCGGTGGTCACGTCGCCGGCCTCCGAGAGCGACGCGTATTTCGCCACCCGCGGCTGGGAAAGCCAGCTGGCTGCCTGGGCCAGCGATCAGAGCGAGCCGGTTTCCTCGCGGGACGATCTTGAGGCGCGGATGAGCGAGGCGGCGTCCCGGTTCGGCGGCGACGCCCGCGACTGGCGCAACAGCGCTCCTGCAGCGGCCGTAACCCGGCCGCCGCACTGGGGCGGCTACCGGCTGTGGGCGCGCGGGGTGGAACTGTGGATGCAAGGCGACGCGCGCCTGCATGACCGCATATCCTGGTCGCGCGATCTTGATCTGGCCGGTGACCGCGAATTTCGGGCCGGCGCCTGGCGAGCCGAGCGCCTGCAACCCTGATCAGTCGCTAATAAACGACGCCCAGGATTACGGCCACGGCCACGATCGGGCCCCACACCCAGTGCAGGCTGCGCTCCACCAGGACGACGGCGCCGCGCACGCGGTCCGGGCGATCGCCCAGCGCCTGCGCGCCGACCACGCTCAGCACGGCGCCGCTGCCTTCGAACAGGTTGGGCTGCTGGTCGGCGGGGATGCCGCGCCAGGCGTTGACGGCGTCGTCGAAATTGCCCGCCAGGGCGAAGCTGGCGGAGGTAATGCGGGCCGGAACCCAGGCGACCACGCCGTGCAACCTGACCGAAGCCCGGTGCAGTTCTTCGCCGCCGGGTAGCGTGGCCGTGAAACGACACAGGCTGTTGAGCACGCGGAAGCCGAAGGCGAACGCCGGCCCCAGCGGTCCTGCGACCAGGAACCAGAAGATGACACCGAAAATACGGTTGTTGGCTTCCCGGTAGGTCGCGTTTTCCACCGCCGCGGCCTGGTCCTTCGGCTTGTCCGGAGGGCTCTCGCCCAGGATCACTTCCGCCTGGGCCCTGGCGCCGTCTTCATCGCCGGCGTCGGCCTTGTCGTGAAAGGCGAGGGCCTCGGCCTTCAGGTCGCGCGGCCCGAAGGAGAACAGCAGGACGATCACCGCGAAAACGAACCACGCGATCGTCCAGTCGTCGCGCAGCAGCCAGGCGACGATGCCGACCGGGACCGCGCATGCAAGCGTCAGGCCCGCGACGATATACGGCGCGGCGCGTTTGTCCAGGCGCAACAGGCGCTGGGCCAATTGGTTCGCCTGCTCCTCCAGCCCCCGGAACTCGCGCAGATGCGACCATCGCGCCAGGTAGCGTTCAGCGTAAATGCCAATAAGCAGGGCCAATAGTTTCATTTGTCGCGCTCTCCAGCCCGGGCCAGTCCCGCCGCCAGCCTTGCCCAGTCGAAGGTCTGTCCCGGGTCCCATTTGCGCCCGGGAGCAATATCGCTGTGTCCGACGACCGGGGCGCTCCGCAGGGACGGCAGGCCGTCCCGCAGGGCCGTAATGGCGGCACAGACCTGATTGTATTGCCTATCGGTGAAAGGTGTGGCCGCGTCGCCCTCCAATTCCAGCCCGACGGAATAGTCGTTGCAGGCGGTGCGGCCCCGAAATTCGGACTCGCCGGCGTGCCAGGCGCGCTCCAGCACGCTCACGAACTGCACCAGTTCGCCGTCGCGGCGCACCAGGAAATGAGCCGATACGCGAAGGTCCGCCAGCCTGCGGAAGTAGGGGTGGGCCGAGGGGTCGAGCCTTCCGAAGAACAGGTCCTCGATTTCCCTGCCGCCGAACTCGCCGGGCGGCAGGGAAATTGCGTGCAGCACCAGCAGACTGACATCGGAACCCGGCGGCCGGGCGTCGCGGTGCGGGCAAAGCGAGTGCCGCGCGCCCTCCATCAGGCCGGTATTCGGATTCAGACGGAGCACTGCTCTTGTGCGCGACGACTTAGAATGTGGCCGGTTAGCGTCATTTCATGATCCCTGACGATGAAATCCCGAACTCTCGGCGTGGTGATGGACCCGATCGGTACCATCACGCCGCAAAAGGATAGCACTCTGGCGTTGCTCCGCGAGGCGCAGCGACGCGGCATTTCGCTCTATCACTTTACTCTCAACGATATCGATATCCGCGAGGGCCGCGCCTTCGGGCAGGGAGCCCCGCTTGAAGTCACCAATAACGACGCCGACTGGTTCCGGATGGAAGCCGCACGGGACATGCCGCTCGGAGAACTGGACCTCCTGTTCATGCGCAAGGACCCCCCGTTCAACGCCGAGTACATCTTCGCAACCTACGTGTTGCAGCGGGCCCAGGACGAGGGCGCGCTGGTTGTGAACGATCCCCAGGCCCTGCGCGACGTCAACGAGAAGGTGTTCATCGCCTGGTTCCCGGAACTCACGCCGCCCACGATCGTCACCCGGTCGATGGACCGTATTCGTGACTTCCTGTCCGAGCATGGGCGCATCGTGGTCAAGCCGCTGGACATGATGGGAGGCCATTCCATCTTTGCGCTCGACGAAGCGGACAAGAACCTGGCGGTGATTCTCGAGACCATTACCGCCGGCGAAACCCGCTACGCGACGGCGCAGCGGCACCTGCCCGAAATCGTCGACGGCGACCGGCGCGTGCTGTTGATCGACGGCCGGCCGATGAGCCCGGCGCTGAACCGGGTGCCCCGGACCGATGACAATCGCGGCAATCTGATGGCCGGGGCGCGCGCGGAAGTTTGCGATCTGACGCCCCGGGACCTGCAGATCTGCGAGCGCGTCGGCGCCGAACTGGCGGTTCGCGGAGTGGCGTTTGCCGGACTGGACATCATCGGCGACTACCTGACCGAGGTGAACATCACCAGCCCCACGGGAATCCGGGAAATCCAGAAACTGGCGGGGGTGGACGCCGCCGCCCGGTTGTTCGACAGTCTGCTCGAACGCCTGGGCAAGACCGTCCCGTAATTCCGGTAGATATAATCCCGGAAGGTAGGCAGAAACCAGCCGTCATGGAAGAACTCGATTCACTTTCCGGCAAGCTTCTCATCGCCATGCCGGGGATGCCCGATTCCCGCTTTCGCCAGACCGTGACATATCTGTGCGGGCACAACAGCGACGGCGCGCTGGGGATCGTAATCAACCGCCCGTCCGAGATGAAACTTGGAGAAGTGTTCGAGCAGTTGTCGCTGAACAGCCGGGACCGCGACCTCGCCAACCAGAGCATCCTCAAGGGCGGACCGGTAAACCGCGAACGGGGATTCGTGCTGCATGAGGCCGGAGGCAGCTGGGATTCCACGATCTCGATTTGCGGCAACATCGAGGTGACCACCTCGCGGGACGTGCTGTCGGCGATCGCCGGGGGCAAGGGTCCTCGCCGCGCGCTGCTGGCCCTGGGCTGCGCCGGTTGGGGAGAGGGTCAGCTTGAACGCGAATTGCGCTCGAATTCCTGGCTGGTGGTCGATGCCACGGAAGAAATCCTCTTCGATACCCCTTACGAACAGCGTTGGGCCGCTTCCGCGGCGCTGCTGGGCGTGGATGTCTCCCGGCTGGGACTGCAAGCCGGCAACGCCTGACTCGCGATCATTGCGATCGCATCGTGCGGACAGGGCCCCAATGCGTACCGAGCCTGCGATCGCCCTCGACTTCGGATTGAAGCGCGTTGGCGTGGCGACCGCCACCGGTGGCGTGATCACGGCCCGACGGCACCTCCCGGCGCGCGCCGGAGAACCCCGGTGGGGCGAGCTGGATCGCCTGGTTCGCGACTACAGTCCCCAGGTCCTGGTGTTGGGCAGCCCCCCCGACCCCGATCCGCAGCTGGGAGTCGCGCTCAAGCGGTTTCGCCGGCACCTGCAAGACCGCTACGGGTTGTCGGTGGAAACAATTGACGAACACCTCACGACCCGCGAGGCGCAGGCCTGGCTGCGGGAACAGCGTTCATCCGGAGAACTTGGGCGGCGGGCCCGCAAGGGAGACCTGGACAGCCTGGCAGCCTGCCTCATAGCACGAGACTGGCAGGAGACAGCATCATGAAGATTCGAAGATTCGTCTGTGCGATGGTCGCGGCGTTGGCGCTGACCGGCGCCGCGTCCGCGGCGGAACTGGTCCTGGTTGCCGGCGCGTCCGGCCGCACCGGCAGCGCGGCCATGCGGCTGCTGGACGAACAGGGCTACGCGGTGCGCGCGACCACGACCAACCGCGATCGCGCCATAGAGCGGCATGGCGACCAGTGGGACTGGGTCGAGCTGGACGTGCGCGACCGTGACGCGGTGTTTGCGGCCATGCAGGACGTGGACTACGTGGTCTGCGCTACCGGCACGCGGTCCCTGATTGGCGGGAATGGTCCGAAATTCGTTGACTATGACGGCGTGGTCAACCTCGTGGATGCGGCAGTGGAGGCCGGAGTGCGGCATTTTGTCGTAGTGACGTCCGCGGCGGCGGGGCCCTACCGCGAGCGCAGCCGGATGATAATTTTCGCGAGGGTCAGGCACTGGAAGACGATGGGGGAAAACCATCTGAAACGCAGCGGCCTCAACTACACGATTGTGGGGCCCAGCGGCCTTCGCGAGGAACCTCCGAACGGCGGCGAACCGCTGCGCGTGACCGCGCGCGCCGATTACGAAACGGGCGCTGTCGCGATCGCCGACGTGGCGATGCTCGCGGTTGACGCGCTCACCAATCCGGATGCGCGCAACAAGAGCTACGCGGTCATACGCGATGAATCAGTTGCGCCCGGGGCCTGGCGGGAGATGCTGAAGACAATTCGCCTTGACAGCGAAACGGAGGAGGCGCCGGACCATCCGCTCATGCCCGACCCCGAGTGAAGCGACACCGGGGGGCGGGACACGACGCTAGTCGTGGACGGCCTGCCAGTCGGGCGTCCGTTCAAGCGCGCCCGGATAGCGTATCTCCAGTGCGGCGCGAAATGCCGCCGGCAGTTCTTCCGCGCGGCGGAATTTCCTGCCGACCACGGACCAGTACATGTGCCCGGGCAGGTCTCCCATGTCCAGAAATCCTGACCAGTCCCGGACTGCGTCCCAACTGTATGACGGTGAGAGGGAGGTGATGCCTGGGTCCGCGAGGGAGGCCGCAGGCAGCGTGAACGTGTCGACGGACAATTCGCGCCGGACGTTTCCGCCGGCCGGGGTGAACGCGCTGAACGCCCTGCGCCGAATGACGACCTGGTCGCCGGCGCGCAGCAATTCAAGAGAGACGGGCCGATCCAGAATCGAACTCTCCCATGGCACGTCCACCAGCAGCGCCACGCTCTCGGGCGAATAGCGAACCGGCTGGCCGGGTCCGCAGGGGGTCCTGAGTACGGTCCGCTTGCCGATCAGGGGATTGATGAACTCGTCGATAAACGCGCCGGAATGCGCGTCCTTGTACAACCGGCAGGCAATCGTCCGCTCTTCGTATGTGTCTTCGGCCAGCCGTCGGAATTGCCTGATCGTCACGCTCTCGATCGAGAACAGGGCGACGCCGTCCGCGTCCTGCGGCACGCCATAAGCGGTACCGCTGGCCCACTCGTAAGTCACGCCGCCCGCGATATCGCCCTTGAGCCGCAACCAGGTCTCCATCGCGGTCCCGGGGTCGAACAGGTCGGGAAGATCGGCCGACGCCGTCGGAGCGGCAAGGCCCACGGCAATCGCGAGGCAGGCCGCGCGGAGAAACTGTCGCGCGAGACAAATCAGTCCCGGCAATGCACAATTCATATCCCTGATGACCCTCTTGCCCAAGTGGACGAATTATGCGCGCTGGGCGTGACACGAGACCAGTCTTCGTCGAGAAAGGCGAGGTGCTGTCGCACCGGGAATTTCCGGGAGGCCAGTACCGACTCCGGCTGCACACGCCGCGCTGCGCCGCCGCGGCGCAGCCAGGCAGCTTCGTGCACTTGCGCTGCGGTTCGGAACTGCTCCAGCGGCGGCCGCTTTCGATCATGGCCGCCGATGCCGACGAAGGCTGGATCGAGCTGCTGTACAAGACCGGCGGACAGGGATTGACTCTGCTCTCCGGCGCCGAGCCCGGGTCTGTCCTGCATTCCATGGGGCCGATCGGACACGGGTTTTCCCTGTCCGAAGAGCGCCCGATCGTGCTCCTGCTGGGGGGTGGAGTGGGCATTCCGCCGGTCCTCTTCCAGGCGCAGCGCCTGGCGGGAAACGGGAAATGGAACCCGCGGCTGTTTTTGGGTTCGGAGTTGCCTTTTCCCTTTGCCCTGGAAAAGCACGGCGGGGAGAACCGATTGCGCTGCGCCGAACAATGGGGCGTGCCTTCACATCTGGCCAGCAACGCCGGCCTTGAAGGCTGCTATCGCGGCAACCTCACGGAACCGGCGCGCGAATGGCTGGACGCTCTGCCGCGCGAGCGGCTGTCCGAGGTGGCTGTGTACGCCTGCGGACCCACGCCGATGCTGAAGGCCGCGGCGGAACTGGCGGCGTATTTCGGCGTTTACGCCGAGTTGTGCCTGGAGGAATACATGGCCTGCGCCGTGGGCGGCTGCGCCGGCTGCACCGTCGAAGCCCATACGCCCGAAGGCCTGGCCATGAAACGGGTGTGCGTGGACGGCCCGGTGTTTCCGGCAACCTGGATCTATCCGTCCCGGGATTAGGCAAATGCGACCGCTCTTTATCGGCCTTATTTCGGGCACCAGCATCGACGGCGTGGACGCGGCGCTGATGGACTGCTCGGGCGCGCAACCGCGCCTGGCCGCGACGCGCAAGGGCGAATATTCCGTGGATCTCGCCGCCCGTCTGCGGGAAGCCGCGCAGAGCAGCGGGGAATGCGAGCTTGCGGAAGCCGCGGCGCTGGACGCGGAGGTGGCGGCTGTATTCGCCGATGCCGCACTTGCGCTCCTGGGTGATGCGGGTTGCGGACCCGACCAGGTCGAGGCGATCGGCAGCCACGGCCAGACTCTCTGGCACGCGCCCGACGCGCGTTTGCCTCACACCGTGCAGATCGGATCGCCGGCGCGCATCGCGGCCCTCTCAGGCATGGTTACCGTGGGCGACTTCCGCAGCGCCGACATGGCGCTGGGAGGCCAGGGAGCTCCGCTGGCGCCCGTGTTTCATCAATGGTTGTTCGGTCGCGCAGGCCAGACGAAGGCGGTCGTCAATATCGGGGGCATCGCCAACCTCAGCGTGCTGGCTGCCGACGGAACAATCGCGGGTTACGACACGGGGCCCGGCAACACGCTGCTTGATTCCTGGGCGCGCACCTGCCGCGGAGAAGCGTATGACCGGGACGGTCGATGGGCCAGATCCGGCCAGGTCGATGCGGCGCTGCTCAAGCGCCTGCTCTCGGACGATTTCTTCTCCGCGCCGGCTCCGAAAAGTACCGGCCCCGAGCATTTCAATCTGCATTGGCTGGAGCGGGCCGGCATTTCGGACAGGGCGCCCGAAGACGTGCAGGCAACGCTGCTGGAACTGACCGCGGTCAGCATCGCGGCAGCGGTCCGGGCCTCCTGCACGGGCGCGGCGCTTGCAGTCTGCGGCGGCGGGGCGTCGAATTCCTTCCTGATGGAGCGGTTGGCGGCAAACTGTCGGGAATCGGGCCCGGTTACCACGGAAGCTTGGGGCGTCCATCCGGACTGGGTCGAAGCGGCCGGGTTCGCGCTGTTGGCCCGCGCCCGCCTGCTTTGTGAACCGGGCAATGAACCGGCGGTCACCGGTGCAAGCAGGGCCTTGCCGCTGGGCGGCGTTTTCCTGCCCTCCTGAGATCCTGCCAGGCGCCCTCCGTGCAAGAATAAAAGACCATGAACGGCAGCTTGAGGACGGTCGACCACGCCGATGCGGAGTCGCAGAGCCCGACGGCGCGTTGGCGGCGCGACTGGGCGCTGGCGCGGCGAATACTCGGCATGCTGTGGTTCTATTTCACGGCCGGCCGGCGTGTGCGCAAGACTTACGGCGCTTGCGAGCGCGAGCGCAGGGTCTACTGGGTGGACGGCGTCGGCGGAGAGGACCGATGAGCCTGGAAACCGGCCGGATTCGACCCAGGGATCCCCCGCCGCCGGAATATGCTTTCGGGTACCTCAGGCCGCCCCGTTCGGGCAACGAGATCAACGGCCTGGGCGAGCGCGAATTCCGCCAGGCAACGGCCGTATTCCACAATGCCGGCAACGCTCAACTGGAATGGCAGGCGCTGGACGACTTCTTCGGACTGATCAACCCCTGGGGAGTGGTCCGGCACGTCGTCGCCAACGCCTGGCAATTGCGCAAACGCAACGGGCCGGTGGCTTCGCGGCGGGTCGAGGCGGATTCCCGGGAGATGAGCGAGCGCGTAAAGGCGGCCGCCCGGGAATTCGGCGCGGACCTGGTAGGCATTGCGCCGGTTACCGACGAGGCCGTGTTTGCGGGAAGGGCCGCGCCCCACGGCACGGCGATCTGCATCGGCCTGTCGATGAATCAGGAAAAGATGGCGCATGCGCCGCAGGACACGGCCGCCGTGGAGGTCATGCGCGCCTACCGCGAGATCGCACGGATCGCACTCAGGCTGGGCCGCTACGTCCGCCGGCTCGGCTGGCCGGCCAAGGCCTACGGCAACCCCAACAGCACAGACATTCTGCACATTCCGCTGGCGGTCTCCGCCGGGCTCGGTCAACTGGGCAAGCACGGATCGATGATCAGCAAGGAGCACGGTTCGAACTTCCGCCTGGCCGCAGTCCTTACCGACCTGCCGCTGGCTTTCGATGAACCGGTGGACATTGCCGTGGACGACCTGTGCACGGGTTGTCGGCGCTGCGTGGTAGATTGCCCGCCCGATGCCATATTCAACGAGAAGCAGTGGATACGCGGCGGGAAGCGCTGGTACGTCGATTTCGACAAGTGCATTCCGTACTTCGTCAAGACCCACGGCTGCGCCATCTGCATCGAGGTCTGCCCGTGGAGCCGCCCCGGCCAGGGCCCGAAACTGGTCGAAAAACTGATGGCCAAACGCCGCCGCGGCTCCGCAACACCGAATTCGCAGCGAGCATCGTGAACGCGCCCGCACCATACATCCTGGGCTTCGCGCTGTTGTCGACGCTGGCGGCCGCGAACGCCGGCGCCCAGGAGGCGCAGGCGGAGCGCGCCGAGGCCGGGGTGATCGAGGAGATCGTCACGATCGGCACCCGCCGGCGCGAGCGGGCCGCGGTCGATACGGCGGTGCCGGTGGACGTGTTCAGCGCGGAAGAAGTCTCCAGCGTCAACTCGTCGGACCTGATCGAGGTCATCAACGCCATCGTGCCGTCGTTCGCTGCCCGACGGCACCCGATTTCCGACGGTGCGAGCTTCATCCGGCCCACGCACATGCGCGGCCTCGATACGCACCACACGCTGGTGCTGATGAACGGCAGGCGGCGCCATCGATCGGCGCTGATGCAGGTAGGCGGTTTCGGGGCCCACGGCACGGACATCGGCGTAATTCCGTCGATCGCCATCGAGTCCATGGAAGTGCTTCGTGACGGCGCGGCTGCCCAGTATGGTTCGGACGCCATCGCGGGCGTGATCAATTTCAACCTCAAGCAGGCCGATTCGGGCGCCGAACTGCGCGCCCGCTCGGGACGCTACGGCGAAGGAGACGGCGAGGAATTCACCCTGGAAGGCAACATCGGCTTTACTCTGCCGAACGGGGGCTACCTGAATCTGAGCGGCCAGTATTCGGACTCGGCGCCCACCAGCCGCTCGCAGCCCTACGACGTGACGATCGCGGGCTCCGGCCAGACGCCGCTCGAAGCCACCGGCAACCGCGTGACGCTGGACGGCGTGACGTATTACGGCCCCGACGCCTTCACCTACCGCTATTCACCCACCGGCGAAATCCTGCAGGCGGCGCGCGGCAGCGACGGCGTGCCGGACGATCTCGACAGCCGCTACGCGGACAATTTCGCCAACGTGGGAGGGAATCGCGAGTTCCGCAGCCCGGCGCAGATTTGGGGCCAGCCGGACCGACGGCAACTGCTTGCCTCGATCAATGCCTCCCTTCCGCTGTCGGAAGGCCTCGAATTGCATGGCTTCGCCACCTGGGGCGCCAAGGATCAGTCAGGAGGATTTTTCTACCGCCGCCCGGGAGTCGGCCAGCTCCTGCCGGTTCGTCTGGCTGACGGCTCGATTTACGATCCTCGCGCCCGCCTGTATCCGGCCGGCTTTACGCCGCAGTTTTCCGGCGACGTCACGGACTACGCGATCACCGTCGGCCTGTCCGGCAGCGTCTGGCGGGATCTGAGCTTCGACCTGTCGGCCGGCTACGGATTCGACCGGATTGCCTATCGCATCGAAAACACCCTCAATCCGTCCCTCGGTCCCGACACGCCCACCCGTTTCCGGCCGGGAGTGCTGGTCAACGACGAGCTGGCGGTCAACGCCGATTTCGTATGGCCTTGGAACATCGACAATCTGGCCAGCCCGCTGAACGTAGCCTTCGGATTAGAATACCGCGAGGAAGGCTATCGCATCGATGCGGGCGACCCCAGGTCCTACGAGGTGGGGCCCTTCGGAGTACCCGATCCGTTCAACCTGGAAATTACTCAGGCGGAGGTGGACGCCGACCCGGACGATGATCTGACCGCGGTGCAGTGCCGCATCCCGGGATTCGAAGCGATCGGCAGGCTGTGCCCCGCCGGCGATCCGGTCAACAATGCGGTGCCGATCGGCTCCAACGGCTTCCCCGGTTACCCTCCGGGCTTCGCTTCCCGCCGCAACCGCGGCAGCTATGCCGCCTATGTGGATTTCGAGGCGGACCTGACGGACCGGTGGCTGATGGAGGTGGCGGGGCGCTACGAGGATTTCCAGGACTTCGGTAACGTGGCGATCTGGAAAGTGGCGACGCGCTTTCGGCTGAGCGCCGGGATCAACCTGCGCAGCTCGGCCGGATCCGGTTTCCGGGCGCCCACTCCGGGTCAGATTTCAACGACCGTCGTTTCCACCCGCATCGACGCGAACGGCATTCCAAGGTCCGAGGGCGTTTTCCCGCCGGAGCACCCGGCCGCCGGGTTGTTCGGCGCCGGCCCGCTCGGCCCCGAGCACTCGCATTCCATCACGCTGGGGGTGGCTGCCAGCCCGTTTTCCGGCTTCCGGCTTACGCTCGACTACTACCGCATCCGGCTGGACGGCCGCATCGTGATGTCCTCGGAGTTCGCCGTTGGGCCGGACCAGGCGGCGCGGCTGATCGCACTGGGCGTTCCCGGCGCCAACGATATCGCCCAGGTGCGGTTCTTCACCAACGACGTGGACACCGAGACCAGCGGGTTTGATCTGGTCGCCACGGGCAGTTTCGAGTGGCTGCTGGGCTCCACCACGGTGCAGGCGGCCTTCAACGTCAACCGTACGAAATTTGCGGATACCGGCAAGTTCGTGAACGACGAAACCCGGCACGACATCGAAGAGGGCAGCCCGGGTACCCGCGGCGCCCTTACGCTGAACCACGGCTGGGGGCCGGCCGATGTACTGCTGCGGGCCCGTTACTTCGGGGAATACAGCAACGCGAACACCGCTGCCCTGGAGCGGGTGCAGAAATTCGGATCGGAGCTGCTGCTCGACATTGAAGCGGCCTTCACGCTGGCCGAGCGCTATACGCTGCGCATCGGGGCCGAGAACATACTGGACAACTACCCCGATCCGGGCCAGTTCGAGGTCTGCTGCGGCCGGATTTATCGCAGCGATTCAATCGTGCCCTGGCAGGGCCGGCTGTTTTACGCGCAGCTGGGCGTCTCGTTCTTCTGACGCGGCCGCGGCGGACGTCCTCGCCCCGTCTTTTCTCTTCCACGATGATTCCGCCGGGTTGAGCAGTGGACGGGAACGACATCGCCGCGCGTCTGGCAGTCGTCCGGGAAAGGATTGGCGAGGCCGCCGTGCATGCCGGCCGCGCGCCGCGGGAGATCCGAATCCTGGCGGTGACCAAGGCCCACGGAAAGCACCTGGTGCGTGCAGCCCTGGAGGCGGGGCTGACGGACCTGGGCGAGAACTACGTCCAGGAGGGGATCGTCAAGATGGAGGAAACGGGCCCCGGCGCGCGCTGGCATTTCATCGGCCGGGTCCAGTCCAACAAGACGCGGTCGATTGCCCGGCACTACGATTGGGTCCACACGCTGACACGCGAGCGTATCGCCCTGCGGCTGAATGCCCAGCGCCCGCCCGAATCACCGCCTTTGAACGTGTGCATACAGGTGCGCATGCAGGAGAGCGACGCCCGCCCGGCATTGCCTGCCGAGGAAGTTCCGACGTTGGCGGCGCTGATCGGCGCACAACCGCGCCTGCGCCTTCGCGGCCTGATGGGCATGCCGATGCCCGCCGCGCCCCGGGACGCCTATCTCCGCCTCCGTTCCCTTTTCGACGAACTCAACGCGTCGGGCCTGAACCTGGACACTCTGTCCATGGGCATGACCGCCGACCTCGAAACCGCGGTGGAGTGCGGCGCCACCCTGGTGCGCGTCGGCACCGCCCTGTTCGGTCCCCGTCCGGCGCGCCGCGGCTGACGTCCGCCCGCTGACGATTTCGTATATTCTCGCGCCATGAACTCGCCGAAACAGCAATTGCGGGAGTTGCGCCGCGGCGCGGTGGACCTGGTTCGCGAGGAAGAACTGCTGGAGCGGCTGGGCTCGGGGCGGCCGTTGCGGGTCAAGTGCGGCTTCGATCCCACGGCGCCGGACCTGCATCTGGGGCATGTGGTGATCCTGACCAAGATGCGGCAGTTTCAGGACTTCGGGCACGAGGTCATCTTCCTGATCGGCGATTTCACGGGGATGATCGGGGACCCTTCGGGGCGCAGCAAGGCGCGTCCCACGCTGACCGAGGAAAAGCTGAAGGAGAACGCCGCTACTTATGCCGAGCAAGTGCATCGGGTACTGGATTCCGAACTCACTCGCGTCGAGTTCAATTCGACCTGGATGAACGGTCTCAGCGCCGCGGATCTGGTGCGCCTGGCCGGCAAGCGCACCCTGGCGCGCATGCTGGAACGTGACGATTTCAAGAAGCGTTTCGGCGAGGGCAACCCGATCGGCCTGCACGAGTTCATGTATCCGATCGCCCAGGGTTACGACTCGGTGGCGCTGGAGGCGGACGTGGAACTCGGCGGCACCGATCAGACCTTCAATCTTCTGCTGGGCCGGCAGATCCAGGCCGAGCATGGCCAACCTTCACAGATCGTGCTGACCCTGCCGCTTCTGGAAGGAACCGATGGCGTTCAGAAGATGTCCAAGTCGCTCGGCAATCACATCGCCATCATGGACCCTCCGGGAGAGATGTACGGAAAGCTGATGTCGGTTTCCGACGAGTTGATGTGGCGCTACCTGGACCTCTTGAGCCTGCGCTCGCAGTCAGAACTCGACGCATTGCGCGCGGACGTGGAATCCGGCGGCAATCCGCGCGATGTCAAGATGACGCTGGCCGACGAACTGACTCGGCGCTTTCACGGGGAACGGGCCGCGCGGAACGCGGCGAATGACTTCGCCCGCCGGCATCGTCGCGGCGAGACGCCCGAGGAAATGCCGGAGTTCAGTTTTGCCGCCCCCGATGGAGGAATGCGGGTGGCGGAGTTGATTCGCCGCGCAGGCCTCGCAAAGACCAACGGCGAAGCGATGCGGCTCATTGCGCAGGGCGCCGTGCGCCTTGACGGCGCTCGCGTCAGCGACCGCGCCCTGATCGTGCCTTCCGGCAGCTCAAGCGTTCTTCAGGTGGGCAAACGGCGCTTTGCCCGCGTGAGCATCGAAAACGACTCTTCGGCTGTTGGCAACAAATAGAAGTGTCCGGTTTTAGAACAAATGAACTGTCCGGTTTGGGTGCAGCGCTCCACAGCGCCTGAAGGACGGAGTCCGAAGGGCGCTGTGGAGCGCTGAGCGGTCGGTCGCCCGCTACGCCGCGGCC
>CAYMQG010000067.1:0-26378 GCA_964392625.1 uncultured Gammaproteobacteria bacterium
GTGCAGCACCTCGAAGTACGCCAGTTCGGGCGGATAGCCCGCTTCCACCAGGGTCTCGAAGCCGGCCTTGATCAGTTCTTCCGAGCCGCCGCACAGTACGGCCTGCTCGCCGAACAGGTCGGTCTCGGTCTCGTCCTTGAAATTGGTTTCGATGACGCCGGCGCGGATTCCGCCGATCCCGTCGGCATAGCTCAGCGCCAGGTTCAGCGCACCGCCGGATGCGTCCTGGTGGACGGCAGCCAGGCAGGGCACGCCGGCGCCCTGCAGGTACATCCGCCGCACCAGGTGCCCCGGACTTTTCGGCGCCACCATGAACACGTCCACGTTCGCCGGCGGCTTGACCTGGCCGTACAGCACGCTGAAGCCGTGCCCCACGGCCACGGCCTGCCCGGCCTCGAGATTCGGCGCCACCGCCGATTCATAGACACGCCGGTGGTGTTGATCGGGGACCAGGATCATGATCACGTCGCCCCAGGCGGCGGCCGCGTTCATGTCGAGCACGCTCAACCCTTGCGACTCCGCTTCCTCGCGCGAAGAGGAGCCCTCGCGCAACCCGACGACGACCTGCACGCCGCTTTCCTTCAGGTTCAGGGCATGCGCATGCCCCTGACTGCCATACCCGAGGACGGCAACCTTGCGGTCGCGAATGATGGACAGGTCGGCTTCGTAATGAATCTTCATATCAGGCCCTTTGCTGAATGGTTTGATCCGGGGCCCTGGACCCCTGAAATGGACTTAATTTTCGCCGCGGGTGGGTTGCGGCGCCCTTTGCATGGCCACGCGCCCGGAGCGCGCGACTTCCTCGATTCCATGCCGCCCCATCAGGTTGACGAAGGCATCGATCTTCTTGGTCGGTCCGACGATCTCCAAAGCCAGTATGTCCGGAGTAACGTCCACCACTCTTCCTCGAAAAATCTCGTTGATCTGAAGGACCTCCGCCCTGGTCTCGCCGGTGCAGCGTACCTTGATCATGCACAGTTCCCGCTCGACAAAATCCGTTCCCGTGACGTCATAAACCCCGATCGTATCCACCAGCCGGTTGAGCTGGCGGATGATCTGCGAAATGACCCGGTCATTGCCGCGCGTGACGATGCACATGCGCGAAACCGTCGGGTCGTCGGTTACTCCCACGGTCACGCTGTCTATATTGAAACCGCGCGCGGAGAACATGTTCACCACCCGGATCAGCGCGCCCATGGAGTTCTCCAGCAGCACGTTGATGATGTGCTGCTGCGCCTGCGGCGGCGCTCCCGGCTCCACGGGCTCGCCCGCCGCACGCTTGCGGATGAGCTGCTGCGGGGTAAGCGTGATGGCTTCGTCGTTCATACGAAGGTCTCGGGCGCGTGCCGGGAGGTGATCATCTCGTCCGACGACTTGCCGGCCGGCACCATCGGGAACACCATCTCTTCCTTGACCACCCGGAATTCCATGACCACGGGCCGGTCATTGACCTCCCAGCCCTTCTCGATGACGTCGTCGACCTGGTTCGGCCGTTCCGCGCGCAGGGCGGCGCAACGGCTCGCGCGGGCGAGCTGCACGAAGTCCGGATTGGTGTCGGTGAGGTCGGTGTGGCTGAAGCGGTTCTCATGGAACAGTTCCTGCCACTGGCGCACCATCCCCAGGAAGTTGTTGTTCATGATGACGACCTTCAGCGGGATGCCGTGCGCCGACGCGACCGCCAGTTCCTGCGCGTTCATCATGAATCCGCCATCGCCGTTGATCGAGATCACGGTCTTGTCGATGCCGTAGGCGCGCAGGCCGAAGCCCGCGCCGAGAGCGGCGGGCAGCGAGAACCCCATGGTCCCCAGGCCGCCGGAAGTGATGTGCGAACGCGGCTGGGTGTACTTAAGGTACTGTGCGGCCCACATCTGGTTCTGGCCTACGTCGGTGACCACCACCGCATTGCCGCCGCTCTTTGCCCGCAGCCGCTCCAGGACGTACTGCGGCCGCAATTCGCCGTCGTCGGCATAGGTGAGCGGGCATTCGTCGCGCCAGTCCTGGATCTTGTTCAGCCAGCGCTTGACCTTCTTGGGCCTGACCAGCGGGCGCAGCCGTTCCAGCACCGCTTTCACGTCGGCGTTGAACGCCAGGTCGGCATAGATGTTCTTGGAGATGCAGGACTTGTCGATCTCGATGTGAATGATTGCTGCATGCGGCGCCCAGCGGTCCACCATGCCGGTGACGCGGTCGTCGAAGCGGGCGCCCACGGCGATGATGAGGTCCGCGTGCTGCACTGCCTGATTGGCCCACCACATGCCGTGCATGCCGAGCATGCCCAGCGACAACGGGTCGTCCTCGGGGAATGCGCCCAGCCCGTGCAGGCTGGTGGTGACCGGGATGTTCACATGGTGCGCGAACTCGGTCAGCACTTCCGCGGCGTTGGAATTGATCGTCCCGCCGCCCACGTACAGCAGCGGGCGCTGCGACTTCTCGATCATCCGCACCGCCCGGTGCAGGCGGATTTCGTCGCAGTCGTCCGGAACCGAGTAACCGCGCATGTGGATCTCTTCGTCGAACTGGAACACGCCCTCGGCCATCAGCACGTCCTTGGGCAGGTCCACCACGACAGGCCCGGGCCGGCCGGTTCGTGCCAGGTGGTAGGCCTCGTGCACGACGCGCGGGATGTCGTCCGGCGAGCGCACCAGGTAATTGTGCTTGGTGATGCTGCGGGTCACGCCCAGTGTGTCCGTTTCCTGGAACGCGTCGTTGCCGATCAGAGGCATGGGCACCTGGCCGGTGAACACCACGATCGGCACCGAATCCATGAACGCGTCGGCAATGCCGGTCACGGTATTGGTCGCGCCCGGACCGCTGGTCACGAGCACGGTTCCGACCCGGCCCGTGGCCTTGGCGTAGCCCTCGGCCGCATGCGTGCCACCCTGCTCGTGGCGCACGAGTACATGCTGGAAGTTCGGCTTCACGCGCGCCATTTCGTCATATACGTGAATTACCGCCCCGCCGGGATGTCCGAAGACAACCCGCGCGTCCTCCGCTTCCAGCGCGTGGAGAAAGATCTCCGCGCCCGACATCTTCTTGCCGATGTACTGCTGCACGGCATCCCTGCCTCGCAGGCGCTGCGGCGTTTCCGCCACCGCTGCGGCAGTGCTGGTGCTAGACATGGGTAAGTTCCTCATGACGTTTGGAAGCTTTGCGTGTTTCGTCCGTTTCCGGATCGGCCACGCGCAGGATGGCGCCGGCGGATGCGCTGGTCACGAAATGCGTGTAGCGCTCCAGCCAGCCACCCTTTATTTTCGGGCGGAACGGCTTGAGCCTTTCCTGCCGGCGTTCGAGTTCATCCGGGTCGACCTCCAGGTCCACCCGCCGCCGGTTGAGGTCGATCACGATGCGATCCCCGGGTTCGACCAGTGCGATGGGGCCCCCGGCGGCTGCCTCCGGCGAAACGTGGCCGATCGAAAGGCCGCGCGTCGCGCCGGAAAACCGCCCGTCGGTCAACAGCGCGGCGGTCGTGTCCAGGCCCATTCCCGCTATCGCGGAAGTCGGCTGCAGCATCTCCGGCATGCCGGGACCGCCGCGCGGACCCTCGTAGCGAATGATGACCACGTCGCCCTCGCGCACCTCGCCGGCCATGATTCCCTCCACGGCTTCGTCCTGCGACTCGTAAATGCGCGCGCGGCCTTCGAACCGCTGCAAGTGCTCCGGCACCGCGCCGACCTTGATGATCGCGCCCTCCGGCGCCAGCGAGCCGAACAGCACGCTAAGGCCGCCGGTGGCGCGGAACGCGGTGTCGCGATCGCGAATCACGGCACGGTTCTGCACTTCGGCGTTCCTGAGTTGATCGCCGAAATTTCCGGCTACGGTCGGCCGGTCCGAGTTCAGAACGCCGATGGCGTCCAGTTCCTTCAGGATGGCCTGCACACCTCCGGCCTGCTCGACGTCTTCCATGTGGACGTCCGGCGTGGCCGGCGAAACCTTGCAGATGTATGGCACCCGGTCGGACATGCGGTTGATCCGGTCCAGGTCGTAGGGCACTTCCGCTTCGTGGGTGGCGGCCAGCAGGTGCAGCACCGTGTTGGTGGAACCGCCCATCGCCATGTCGAGCGCGAAACCGTCGTCGAAGGCGTCGGCGGTGACGATGTCGCGCGGTTTCAGGTCCTGCTCAACCAGTTCGACCACGCGCGCACCTGCTTTCCGCACCAGTTTCTCGCGCCGCGGGTCCACGGCCAGGATGGAGCCGTTGCCGGGCAGCGCCAGGCCCAGCGCCTCCACCAGGCAGTTCATGGAGTTGGCCGTGAACATGCCCGAGCAGGAACCGCAGGTGGGGCAGCTCAGTTGCTCGAGCTGGGCGAGCTCCTCATCGCTCATGTCGCCCTTCTGGTGGCGTCCCACCGCCTCGAACACGCTGGCCAGGTCCACCTTGTCGCCGCCGGGCAACTTGCCGGCTTTCATCGGGCCGCCGGACACGAACACCGTCGGAATGTTGATCCTGAGCGCCCCCATCAGCATGCCGGGCACGATCTTGTCGCAGTTCGATATGCAAACCAGGCCGTCCAGCCAGTGGGCCTGGGCCATGGTCTCGACCGAGTCGGCGATCAGTTCGCGCGACGGCAGCGAATAACGCATGCCGATATGGCCCATGGCAATGCCGTCGTCCACGCCGATGGTGTTGAATTCGAACGGCACGCCGCCGGCGTCGCGGACCGCGTCGCGGGCGATGGCGCCCAGCTTCTGCAGGTGTACATGGCCGGGGATCAGCTCCACAAACGAATTGCAGATGCCGATGAACGGGCGCTCGAAGTCCTCGTCCGAGCGGACGATGCCGGTGGCGCGCAGCAAGGAGCGGTGTGGCGCCCTTTCGATGCCACGTTTTACGGTGTCGCTTCTCATTTCCCCAGGCCTGGTCTACCTGCGCCGGCGACTCGCGCCAGCGAGGCAAAACATCTTACATCAGCCAGGGGTAGATTGAATATCCGGAAAATTGCGCAAGATATTGTGAATGGCTGTAAATTTACGGCTTCCGACCGGGAGGACCACATGAAGAAAACACTGCTGCTCGCTCTGATCGCATCGCTGCCGCTTACGTGGAACGCGGGCGTCATGGCGCAGGACTGGAGCAAGGAATACGAGACCACGAAGATTTCCGATCGCCTCTATACCTTCTGGCGCAGGGGCGTCCGCAATATCTTCGTGGTCACGGACGAAGGGGTCATCGCGACCGATCCGATCAGCCCGGAGGCCGCCGAGGTTTACCGGGCGGAGATCGCCAAGGTGACGGACCTGCCGGTGCGCTACGTGATCTACAGCCACGAACACTGGGACCACGTGCTCGGCGGGCGGATCTTCAAGGACGAGGGCGCCGAGTTCATCAGCCACGAGAACTGCCTGAAGTTCTTCTTCCGCAACCCGAACCCGGAGCTCGTCATCCCGGACCGGACCATCTCCGGCAACACGCGCTTCAGCCTGGGTAGCGAGAGTTTCCATCTGCGCTACCTCGGCGAGAACCACGGCGACTGCCTGCTGGTCTTCGATTTTCCCGAGGAGCGGGCGATTTATCTGGCCGACCTGGCTACCGACGGATTCCTGGGCCTGGGCACTCTGCCCGATTACGACATCATCGAATATCTGCGTTCCCTGCGCGAGATCGAGGCCATGGACTTCGACCTGATGATCGGCGCGCACGGGCCGGCGCGCGCGGGCAAGGACGCGGTGGTGATCCGGCGGCGCTGGATGGAAACCATCATCGAAGCGGTGGGCCGGGAGCTTGAAGCCGGCACGCCGGTTCCCCGGATTGCCGGCAAGCTGCATTTTCCGGAATTCGAGCACCTGCGCGGCTACGAATCCCAATTGCCGGCCTTCGTTGTGCGAATGGCCCAGTTCCACGAGATGGGCTGGTAGCGCGCGGCCCGACGCGGAGAAAGGCGTGCCCGAGTTGCCGGAGGTCGAGACGACCCGGCGCGGCATTGCGGCGCTGGTGTCGGGCGCGCGGATTGAACGGGTGGCGGTGCGCGAGCGGCGGCTGAGATGGCCTATACCAAGGGAGGTGGAGCGCAAACTCACGGGGGCCACGATGCTCGGCGTTCAACGCAGGGCCAAGTACCTGCTGCTGGACAGCGAGCGCGGAACGGCCATTGCCCACCTCGGAATGTCGGGCAGCTTTTCCGTCGTGGCTGCCGGGACCGAGCCGGACGTCCACGATCACTATGACGTGGTCTTCGACGGCGGCAGGGCCCTCAGGTTCACCGATCCGCGAAAGTTCGGCAGCCTGCTGTGGGGCGGGCGAGACCCCCTGCGCCACAAGCTGCTGGCGGATCTCGGCCCCGAGCCGTTCAGCGCCGAATTCAGCGGCGCGTGGTTGAAGGAGCGCTCGCTTGGCCGCCGGATCGCCGTGAAGTCGTTTGTGATGATGCCGGCAGTGGTCGCGGGCATGGGCAACATCTATGCCAGCGAGTCGCTCTACCGGGCCGGGATACATCCGCGCCGCGCCGCCGGCCGGATCGCCCTGCGCCGCTACGAGGCGCTGACCCGGACCATTCGCGACGTGCTGGGCGAAGCGATCGAAGCGGGCGGAACCACGCTGCGCGACTTCGCCGACGCACGCGGCCGCCCCGGTTACTTCGCCCAACGGCTGGACGTGTACGACCGGGCGGGACGCAAATGCCGCCGCTGCGGCTCGGAAGTCAGGCGCAGTGTCATCGGGCAGCGCGCCACATACTTCTGCGCGCGCTGCCAGACGTAACGGCGGCTAGCGCACTCCGGAGGCGCCGTTGCGGCGCGGGTCGCTGGCGGCGGTCAGCGTGCCGTCCGCGTAGTCGAGGGTGATCGCCTGCATGTTGCCCCAGGGACGGGACGACTCCCGCAGCTCGTGGCCCAGCGCGACAAGCGCGGTCCTGAGATCCTCGTTTATCGCGCCGGCTTCGAACGACAGCGAGTCCGGGATGTACTGATGGTGAACACGGGGCAGCCCGACGATGCCTTCCGCGTCCGCGCCGTCCACCCAGGCCAGCGCGCCCAGCAGCACCATCGTGACGATACGGCTGCCCCCGGGCGTGCCGAGTATCGCCAGGCCCCGCTCGGACTCGAGGAAAGTTGGCGTCATGCTCGACAGCATGCGCTTGCCCGGTTCGATCCCGTTGGCATGCGAATGCACCAGCCCGAATGCATTGGGCGTTCCCCGCTTCACCGAGAAGTCGTCCATCTCGTTGTTCAGGATCACTCCAGTGCCGGGAGGGACGAAACCGGAGCCGAACAGCGTGTTGATCGTCTGCGTTACCGCGGCGCGGTTGCCGTCCTTGTCCAGAACAGAGAAATGACTGGTGTCCGTTCCCAGGGGCCGCTGAGTGACCGGACCGGGCAGAGTGTCGCTGGGCGTGGCGCGGTCCATGCGCACGCTGGCCAGCAAACCGTCCGCGTACCAGGGATGGATCAGCCGATCGACCGGAACCGGAACGAAGTCCGGGTCGCCGAGAAACTCGGCCCGGTCCCGGTACGCGCGTCGGATTGCCTCGACCAGCAGGTGCGTCCGCGCCGGCTCCTCGAGCAGGCCGTAGCCGCGGTGGCCAAGCATGTTGAACACCTGCGCCAGCGCCACGCCGCCGGCCGACGGAGGCGGCGCGGTGGTGACCTCGACTTGCCCGTAGCGGAAGCGGATCGGTTGCCGCTCGACAATCCGGTATCCCGCCAGGTCCTCCATGCTCCAGATGCCGCCTGCGTCCCGCACGCCCTGGACCAGGAGTTCCGCCCTGGGCCCGCTGTAGAAGCCCGCCGCGCCCTGGGTGCTCAAGGTTTCAAGAGTATCGGCGAGGTCTTCCCGGCGGATCAGCGCGCCGACGGGCGGCGCTTCTCCGCCCGGCAGGAATATTTCGACGAACGCCGGCGAGGGCGAGCCCATGCGCGGAACGGCGCGCAGCAGCCTCCGGGTTCCCTCGGTCACCGGCAGGCCCTCGCGCGCCAGCCGGATTGCCGGCGTCAGGCTTTGTGCCAGCGGCAGCCGGCCGTACTTGTCGGCGATGTGCTCAAGGGCGGCCGGCAGCCCCGGGATGCCCGCTGCCAGCGGACCCGATAGCGAAGCGCTCCGGATCGGTTCGCCGCTCCCGTCGAGGTACATGTCGCGGGTTGCCGCGGCGGGCGCGGTTTCCCTCGCGTCCACGAACACGTTGATTCGGTCGGCGGCCTCGTGCAAAAGGAAAAAGCCGCCCCCGCCGATGCCCGAACTGTGCGGCTCGGCTACCGAAAGCGCGGCGCTGACCGCGACGGCCGCGTCGAAGGCGTTGCCGCCCTGCGAAAGGATTTCGAAGCCGGCCGCGGTCGCGGCGGGATGGGCGCTGGCAATGGCCGCATGTCCGGGACCGGTTGCTCTCGCAACCTTGCCCATCCCGTCTTCCGCGTGAGCGCCGCCGCCGGCGGCAATCCATAACAGAAGGGCCGGCAGCAGGACTTGGCCGGCCCGGATCAAAACCGATTTCATTACAGGTGCTCCTTAAGCGCGGTCACTACTATCGGATGTACGAAATTGGATACGTCACCGCCCATGCCCGCGATCTCCCGGACCAGCGTTGACGAGACATGGGCGTAACTTTCGGAGGGTGTCAGGTAAACCGTTTCAATCGACGAGTCCAGGCGCCGGTTCATGCTTGCTAGCTGGAACTCGTGCTCGAAGTCGCTGACCGCTCGCAGACCGCGCAGGATCGCATGCAGCCCGTTGGCGCGCGCATATTCCACGGTCAAGCCTTCGTACCCGTCCACGCGAACCCCGGGCACGTCGGCCAGCGCTTCGGTAGCCAGGCGGATTCGGGTCTCGAGGTCGAACATCGGCGATTTGGCGGGACTCGCCGCGACCGCCACTACGACCGGGTCGAACAACTTCGCGGCCCGGGTGACCAGGTCGCAATGGCCGTTGGTGATGGGGTCGAAGGTGCCGGGATACATGATTCCCCGTCGCGTGCCCGCGCTACGCCGCTTTGCGTTCATGTTTCTAGCGCGGTTTCCGGCCGGCCAGCATCATGCGTACGTCTCCAACAACTTTCTCGCGCAGCATTTCCAGTTCCAGGGGTAGTTCAATCAACGGGTCGCGCTTGCCGGCTTCCAGGTACACGCGGCAATTGTCCGCAAGCCACCCGTTGCGGGCAAGCAGTTTACAGCAGCGGGGCGCCAGTCCGCTTCCGAAAGGCGGATCCATGAACACGATGTCCATGCGCCTGCGCGCGCCTGATTTCTTGAGCCACCCGGCGGCATCGGCCAGTTCGACGCGGCCGGCCACCTGCCATTCCTCCACGAGCCGGCGCAGGATCCCCGCCGCGGAGCGCCCCGACTCCACGAAGACGCAATCAGCGGCGCCGCGAGACAGCGCTTCCAGACCCAGCGCGCCGGCGCCGGCGAACAGGTCCAGGCAATGCGCCCCGCGTACCTCCGGCGCGAGCCAGTCGAACAGGGTTTCGCGCGCGCGCACGGGCGTGGGCCGCGCGCTCGGCGGCACTTCAATCAGGCGGCCGCGAAGACTTCCGCCGGCGATTCGCACGCGGCCCCGGTGGCTGCTTGTCGGCATGGCGCGAGAGTATCATTTCGCGCGCACGCCCGCTGCCGAAGCAAAGGTGCCGGCAGGACACACAGCAGGTCCATGATTCGCCTTCAGGAAGTAACCATGCGCTACCGTGGCGGCGCGGAAGCGCTGTCGGAGGTCAGCGTCTCCGTCGAGCCGGGCGAATTCACTTATCTGACGGGGCCTTCGGGCGCGGGCAAGACCACGCTGATCAAGCTGCTGGCGGCCATCGAGCGGCCCACCAGGGGCCAGGTGTTCGTGCTGGGCCGCAACGTCGGGCGGCTGAAGCGGCGGGCCGTCTGCAGTCATCGGCGCAGGATCGGCATCGTGTACCAGAACAACCTCCTGCTGGAGGATCGAAGCGCGTACGACAACGTCGCCCTGCCGCTGCATATTTCCGGACTGGGTCCACGCGAGGTGCGGCGCCGGACCGAAGCGGCGCTCGATTCGGTGGGACTGCTGAAAAGCGCCCGCCGGTTCCCGAGGCTGCTGTCGCAGGGAGAACAGCAACGCCTCGGCATCGCTCGCGCTGTCGTGAACCGGCCGGAGCTCCTGGTGGCCGACGAGCCGACCGGCAACCTCGACCCTGAACTGTCGCGCGAGGTTATGAAGCTGTTTCGGCGCCTGGTGGGCTACGGTGTGACCGCGCTGGTCGCCACCCACGATCTCGGACTGATCGAATCATTGCCCGCGCGCCGAATCAGCCTGCTGAAGGGCCGGGTGGACTCCGACACTTCGCCGTCGTGAATCCCCTGCGCTATCTCGGCCGGCACCTCGCCTGCTGCCGCTCGGAAGCCGTTCGGCTGGTCCGGCAGCCGCTGGGCAGCCTGCTGACGGTGGCCGCGATCGGTCTCGCGCTGGCCCTGCCCGCAGGCCTGAGCGCGGTATTGCAGAACATGGAGGGTCTGGCCGCGGCCTGGGGCGAGGCGCGCTCATTTTCGATTTACCTCAAGCCGAACGTAAGCGTTGCGGTGGCCGAGCAACTGGCCGGCGACCTTCAGCGCAATCCGGCCGTCGGAGAGGTGAGGCGAATCAGTCCCGGGGAAGCCCTTGCGATCATGGAAGGCCGCGGCGAGTTTGCCGCGGCGATCGAGACCCTGGAGGAGAACCCCCTGCCCTGGACGCTCGTCGTCGCGCCGGCGCCGGGCGCTTCGGAGAGTGAATTCCTTGCGCTGCAGGACACTGCGGCGACGCTCGAGGAAGTGGACCAGGTACGGGCCGACACGCAATGGCTGCAGAGGATGAGCGCCATACTCGCGTTGGCCGGACAGGCAATGCTGTTGATCCTGGTCATGGTCCTGGTGGCGCTTGTCGTCATCATAGGCAATACGGTCAGGCTTGAAATACAGAGGCAGCGTGATGCCGTTGAGGTGATGTCGCTGCTGGGCGCCAGCCGCGGCTACCTGCGCCGGCCGTTCCTCTACCAGGGGTTCTGGTATGGCCTGGGCGGAGGGCTGCTGGCGGTCCTGCTGGTTCGGCTGGGCCTGTGGACCCTGGGCGGCTCCTTCGCCGACCTGATGGCCCTTTACGAGAGCGACCGCGTGCTGAGCGGGGCCTCGTGGCAACAGGAACTGGCGATCCTGGGGGTAGGCGCGCTTACCGGCTGGCTCGGCGCGTGGCGGGCGGTGGCCGGACAGCTCCGAACGATCGAATAGGCGGGTTGGCCTCCCTAGGCCTTCGCCGCGTCAGGCTGTTCGAGGACGGACGCGGGTTCGCGGTCGGGCAGCTTGGGGAGATCGGGCATGGTCAGGCGGACGAACAGTTCTTCCAGCCGGTTGGTCTTGTGACGGATGCTGAGCACCTGTATGCCGGCCGCATTCAGCAGCTCGAAGAACTCGTTGAGACTGCGCGTTGCCGGAACCTCCACTTCCATCTCATAGCGGCTGCGCCAATGAACCTGGAAGCCGGCGAATTTCTGGCCGGGGTTGGCCGGCTGCTGCAATGAAATGACGAAGTGCTGTTCCGGCAACTGCCGCAACACGCGCTCCATGCGGTCCTCGACCACGATTTCGCCGCGGTCGAGGATGGCGATGCGGCGGCAGAGGTGTTCGGCCTCCTCGAGGTAGTGGGTGGTCAGGATGATGGTCACGCCCCGCTCGTTGATTTCCCGCAGCAGGTCCCACATGGAGCGGCGGATCTCGATATCGACCCCCGCCGTGGGCTCGTCCAGGATCAGCAGTTTCGGCTCATGCACCATCGCCCGGGCGATCATCAGGCGCCGCTTCATTCCGCCGGAAAGCGTCCGCGCCAGCATGTTGCGCTCATCCCACAGGCGCACTGCCTTGAGGCACTTCTCCGCGTTGCGCCGCGCCTGACGCGGGGTCAGGCCGAAGTACCCGGCCTGGTGCATCATCGTGGGCAACAGCTTCTCGAACATGTTGAGGTTCACTTCCTGCGGAGTAACGCCAATGCATTTCTTTACCGCGGCCGGGTCCGTATCGAGATCATGGCCATACACGCGGACCTTTCCCGCAGTCTTGTTGACCAGCGTGGTGATGATGCCGATGGCCGTGGTCTTGCCCGCGCCGTTGGGGCCCAGCAGCGCATAGAATTCGCCCTCGCGCACGGTGAGATCGATGCCCTTGAGCGCCTCCACGCCGTTGGGATAGACCTTGGCGAGTCCTTTCAGGGAGAGTGCGTCCACGGCGCTCCATTGTGCAGCGCGCGCCCGGCAAAGGAAAGTGGGAAGGAGGGCGGAGCGTTCTCGCTCCCGGGGTTGCGCCACCCCGAATCTTGTGCATAATATGCGCCTTCTTTTAATTTTATGAGCATCTTATGCCAACAGGGACGGACAACATGGCCCGCCGCCACGAAGTCATTGCGGACATCATCGCGGGCCAGGCCGTGGCCAGCCAGGCGCAACTCGGCCGGCTGCTGGCGGAGCGCGGCATACGCGTTACGCAGTCGTGCATAAGCCGTGACCTGTCGGTCATAGGCGCGGTCAAGCGGGGGCGCGCATACGCGGTTACGTCGTCGGAGATCTCCGACGAAGACCGCCAGATGCTGGGCGCCTATGGACGCAGCCTGGCCAATGCCGGGCCCAACCTGGCGATCGTGCGAACCGCGACCGGGGCGGCCCAGCGGGTTGCGCTGTTCCTTGATCGCTGCGGCTGGCCCGAAATCGTGGCAACCGTGGCGGGGGACGACACGATCTTCGTCGCCACCCGCAACCGGGACGAACAGCGGGTACTGCTGGCGCGCCTGCGCCGCGAAATGGCCCCGGTTTCTTCCTGAATTCAAGGCAATCCGGCAACCACCCATGAGCGCCTCTCCCATAGTGCTGGCTTATTCCGGCGGACTGGACACTTCGTTCTGCGTGCCCTGGCTGAGCGAGAAGTATCAGCGCCCGGTGGTCACGCTGACGGTCAATACCGGCGGCATCGATTCCGCTCAGGCCGAATCGCTGGAGCGCCGGGCCCTGGCGCTGGGCGCCCGTCGGCATCTGCTGGTGGAAGCTCGCCCGAAGTTCTTCGACGAAGTGATTCGCCACCTGATTGCCGGCAACGTGCGGCGCGGGCATACCTATCCGCTGTGCGTGGGCGCCGAGCGGGGCGTACAGGCACAGATCCTGGCCGGCACCGCGCGGGAACTGGGCAGCGACACCGTGGCGCACGGCTGCACCGCCGCCGGCAACGATCAGTTCCGTTTCGAAATGGCCATGCGCGCGCTGGCGCCCGAAATCACCGTACTGGCCCCGGTGCGCGACGAGTCCTTTCAGCGGCGCGAGCAAGTCGCCTACCTTGCCGACCACGGCGCACCGCAACTCCCGGCCGGAGGCGAATACTCGATCAACCGGGGGCTGTGGGGCGTAACCATCGGCGGCCGGGAGACCCTGACTTCCGCCGACTCCATCCCGGAAACGGCCTGGGTCCTGTCCGCCGGGGCGCTGGAGGACCCGCTTCCCGAAGAGTCGCACCAACTGGAATTCGAAGCGGGGCTGCCGGTCGCCTGGGACGGCGAAGCCATGCAGCCCGTGGAACTGATCGAGACGCTCGAAGCCGCCGGGGGCCGGTTCGGGATCGGCCGGGGCATTCACCTGGGCGACACCATTCTCGGTTCCAAGGGCCGGGTGGCGTACGAAGCGCCGGCCGCGGAGATACTCCTGTGCACGCATCGCGAACTGGAAAAACTCACGCTGGGCGCGGCACAGACGCGGGTCAAGGACACGCTGGCGGCCATCTACGGCGACCTGGTTCACGAGGGCAGGCAACTCGACCCGGTGTGCCGGGACATAGAGGCCTTTTTCGACAGTTCGCAGGCGCGGGTATCCGGGCGCGTACACCTGGTGCTGCGGCCGGGAGCCGTCTGGGTCCGCGGCGTCGAATCGCCTCATTCGCTGCTGGCCGCAAGCCGGGGCGTGTACGGGGAGACGGCCGGGGAATGGTCCCCACGCGATGCGCTGGGGGCGGCCCGGGTCATGGCGCTGCCCGGCATGCTGCACAGTCGGGTGGGCGCACGGGCAAAAGGGGGTGGCGGCGATGCGTAGCGTAGTGATCGACAAGATGGCCTCGGTCGCCTCGGGCCTGGATCTGGGACGCGAGTTACGCGTGGGCGAGAGCATTCCCAGCGAGGAAGGCGTGATCGTGGCCGTGGAAGTCCTGAGCGACAAGTCGTCGTATAACCGGCTGGAACTGGCCAGCGGCCGCATGGCGCGCGTGCGCAGCGGCGATATCGTGGTGGGCGCCCTGGGCCACCGCAAGGCCCTGTTCGGGTATTCCGGTCATCTGCCAACCGCCGTAAAGCGCGGCGACGTCCTGCAGTTGCTCAACATAGGCGGAGTGATAGGCGTGTGCGACTCCGTCAACGCCACCATGGGTTCGCCCTTCGACGTGCGCGTTCTGGGAGTCGTGCTGGAGTTCCCCTACCTGGGCCAACGGGTAGGCGTGCCCGCCCGCGTAGGCGGACAGCCGCTGGATGGCGAAGGGCCGCGGGAGCTGAACCTCGGGGGCGTTCCGGTCGTGGCCCTGGCCGGGACCTGCATGAATTCGGGAAAGACCGCGGCGGCCTGCGCGATTATCGGCCGGCTGCGTCACGAGGGCTACGTGGTCGATGCCTTCAAGGCCACCGGCGTGTCGCTTCGCCGCGACATCCTGGCAATGGAGGATGCCGGCGCGCGCAATACCGCGATCTTCACCGATTTCGGGATCGTGAGCACCGCACCGGAGAACGCGCCGGTGCTGGTGCGTTCAATGCTGCGGCAGATGGCGGCGGCGGCTCCCGACGTGATCCTGTTCGAATTGGGCGACGGCATACTGGGAGCCTATGGCGTGGAGGCCATCCTCGCCGACGAGGCGATACGCTCGTCCATTTCCTGCCTGCTGCTGTGCGCCAGCGATCCCGTCGCCGCCTGGGGTGGGGCCCGGCTGCTCAAGGAGCTTTACGACATCGACGTGGCCGCCGTTACCGGCCCGGCCACGGACAATCAGGTCGGGCTGGACATCCTGGGCCAGCGGGTCGGCGTGCCGGGCTATAACGCGCTTACGCAAAGCGCGGAGCTCGGCGAGTTCGTGGCCCGCAACGTTTCGCTGGGGCGGCTATGAACATCCCTGCCGTAATTCTGGGCGCTTCCGGATACGTGGCTGGCGAACTGCTGCGCATCCTTGCCGGTCATCCGGATTTCCGCATCGCCGGGGCGATTTCGGAAAGCAATGCGGGCAAGCCGGTGGAATCCGTGTTTTCCAACCTCACGGGCATCTGGCCGGAATTCCGCTTCCGGCCTTTCTCCGAGCTGGGCGAGGTGCTCGAGGAGCGTTGCGCGGTCTTTTCCTGTGCTCCGCATGGCGCAAGCGCCGGCCTGATCGCGACGGCGCTGAAGGTGGCTGACGACCAGGGGGCCCGGGTCCGCGTCGTGGACGCTTCGGCGGACTTTCGCTTCGCCGACGCGGATACGTACGCGCAGGTTTACGGCGCGGGACACGGCGCGCCGGAACTGCTGACCTCGTTCTCTTGCGCCTTGCCGGAACATCGCCCGGTGGCCGCTACCGAGCACATCGGCCATCCCGGCTGTTTCGCCAGCGCATTGCTGCTGGCGGCTGTGCCCATGATGCGCCACGGACTGACGGCTACGCCCCTGTTCGCGAGCGGCGTTACCGGCAGCACGGGGGCCGGCAAACAACCCCTTCAGACCACCCATCACCCGGTTCGGCATTCGAATATGTTCGCCTACCGGCCGCTGACGCACCGGCACGCGCCGGAAGTTGAAGCCGTCTGCGAGGCGGTGAGCGGCGTGCGCCCGGACCTGCGTTTCGTGCCGCATTCGGGGCCGTTCGCGCGCGGGATCCACGTGACGATGCAGGCCGGGCTCAAGCGATCCTTGAGCGCGGAACAGCTCCGGGAGGCTTTCGCCGATACCTATGCCGACGCGCCGTTCGTGCATGTGATCGACGGGCCGCCGAAGCTGAAGGACGTGGTTGGAGGAAACCATGCCCACATCGGGGTCGCGGCGGCCCGGGGTTCGGTGGCCGTGTTCGTGGTGCTGGACAACCTCGTCAAGGGTGCGGCCGGCGGCGCCGTGCAATGGATGAATCGCCTGTACGGTCTTGAGGAGACTGCGGGCCTCGCGGCCGCGGGACCGGCATGGACGTGAGCGTCGCGCCACGGACGACGGCGGCCGGCGATGTGCGCAGCGCCGAGGCTCTGCACCTGGCCCAGGTGTACGCGCAGTTTCCGTTCGAGGTCGTGTCGGGTGACGGCGCCTACCTCAACTGCGCCGACGGTCGCCGGTTGCTGGACCTGTACGGGGGGCACGCGGTATGCGCCCTCGGCTACGGGCATCCGCGGCTGATGCAGGCCATCCGGCGGCAGGCCGGCGAACTGCTGTTCGCGAGCAACGCGGTGGCCTTGCGCGTCCGCGCGCGCGCAGCCGACAAGCTCGCGGATTTTGCTCCGCCGGGGCTTGATCGGGTGTTCTTCGTCAATTCGGGTGCGGAAGCCAACGAGAACGCCCTGCGTCTGGCCTGCAAGCTCACGGGGCGGTCGCGCGTGGTTGCTCTGGAGCATGGTTTTCATGGCCGCACCGCGGCCGCCGGCGCGGCCACCTGGGGTGCGCTCGAGCGCTGGTACGGGTTTCCCAGAACTCCTTTCGACGTGGCCTTCGCGCCCCGCGACAACGCCGCTGCCGCCGTATCGCACATCGACGGCGAAACCGCCGCCGTCATTCTCGAGCCCATACAGGGCCTCGCGGGCGCATTCGCATTGAGCGACGACTTTCTGCACGAAGTGCGCGCCGCCTGCGACAGCCACGGCGCGTTCCTGATCGCCGACGAGGTTCAGTGCGGTATGGGCCGAAGCGGCCTGCCGTTCGCAATCTCGCATTCGGGCGTGGCGCCGGACATGATCACGGCCGCCAAGTCCCTGGGCGCGGGCTTTCCCTGCGCGGCGCTGCTGATGCGCGAGGAAATCGCCGGACAGCTCGGCGGCGGCGACCTGGGCACGACCTTCGGCGGCGGCCCGCTGGCCTGCGCGGCCATCGAGGCGGTCCTGGACGCCATGGAAGAGGAACAGCTTCCCGCCCAGGCCGCGGAGCGGGAGCGGCAGATACGATCGACCTGCATCGCGGGCCCGGTCGAGGCGATCCAGGGGCGTGGGCTGTTGCTGGGGCTGAAATGCGCCGCTGGCGCGCGGCAGGTTCGTGACGGGCTGCTTGCGGCCGACATTCTTGCCGGGACCAGCGCACTGCCCCAATGGCTGCGCCTGATGCCCCCGCTTAACCTGCGCGAACAAGAGGCGGCGCAACTGGCCGCCGCCGTGCACCAACTCGGCCCTCATCAGGAGCAGGCAAATGAGTGACTTCCAACGATTCGACGACCTGGCGGACTTTTCGCCCGAGCAGATAGCCGCGCTGCTGGCCCTGGCCGGCCGGCTGGAACGGCATCCGGAACCGGAGGCCCTGAAAGGCAAGGTGCTGTCGCTGCTGTTTCTGAATCCATCGCTTCGAACGCTGGCTTCGTTTCAGGCTTCCATGACCCGCCTCGGCGGAGGGGCGTTCGTGATCTCGCCGGAAATGTCCATCCACGGGCTGGAGACCCGGCCGGGAATCGTGATGGACGGGGCCGCGGCGGAGCACGTCAAGGAAGCGGTGCCCGTGATCGCCTCGTACGGCGACGCGCTGGGCTTGAGGGCATTCGCCGAGCGCCGCGACCTGGTGGAGGATCTGGAAGACCGCGAGTATCGGAGCATGGCGGAACTGGTTTCAACGCCCCTGATCAACATGGAGTCGGCCATCAACCATCCCTGCCAGAGTCTGGCCGACTGGAAGACCATGGACGACCTCGGCGCCCCGGTTTCGGGGGGCAAGTTCGTTTTGAGCTGGGCCTACCATCCGCTGGCGCTTCCGCTTGCCGTGCCGGCGGCCACGATTCAGATGGCGGCCATGCGCGGAATGGACGTGACCGTGCTACGCCCCGAGGGGTTCGAGCTGCCGCCTCAGGTCATGGACAAGGCCCGCGTGCTGGCCGGGCGTTCCGGAGGGTCGATCAGTGAAACCGACGACCGTGCGGAGGCGCTTGAAGGCGCTCACGTCCTGTACGCAAAGTCCTGGAGTTCGACGGTTCATTACGGCGACAAGCAAGAGGATTACCGGTTGCGCAACCGGCACGAGGACTGGTGCGTGGACGAAGACTGGTTCGCGTCGGCCGAACCGGACTGCCGGTTCATGCACTGCCTTCCGGTGCGCCGCAACGTGGTGGTGAGCGAGGCGGTGCTGGACGGGCCGCGCAGCGTAGTGGTTGCGGAAGCGCGCAATCGGATGTGGGTGCAGATGGCCGTGCTCTACGCCATGCTGGGACCGGGACTGTGAACCGGTCGCGTCCGACCGGCACCGGCTTCGGGGCGCTGCGGGCAGCGGCGCCGTACCTGCGGCTGTACCGCGGCCGCGTTTTCGTGGTAAAGCTGGGCGGCGAGGTCTTGAGCCGCAGCAGCCGCATAGAGGCCCTGGTCGAGCAGGCCGGCGTCCTGCAGGCTCTGGGCGTGCGGGTGGTCATCGTGCACGGCGGAGGGCCGCAGTCGACCGAATTGACCGAGCGCCTGAAACACAAGGCGCGCATGGTGGCCGGCCGCCGCGTGACCGGGCCGGAGGACCTGAAGGTGGCCGCGTACGTGCTCAACGGCGAGGTCAACACCAAACTGCTCGCCGCCTGCCGGTCCTGCGGTATCCCCGCGGTCGGCCTGTCCGGGGTCGACGCCGGCCTGGTGACCGCTCACCGCCGTCCGCCCGTGAAGATGGAAGGCGCGGGCGACGAACCGGTGGATTTCGGGTTTGTGGGGGACATCGACCAGGTCGATCCGTCGGTTCTCGATCTTGCTCTCGGGGAAGGCCTGATCCCGGTCGTAAGCCCGCTGTCGGCCGACGGCGAGGGCAACCTGCTGAATATCAATGCCGACACCGTGGCCGCCTCGCTGGCGGTCGCCATCAAGGCGGAGAAACTGGTTCTGACCATGGCCGCGCCGGGCATACTCGAGGACCGTTCAGATCCGTCCACGCTGCTGTCGTATCTCGACCTGGCCGCATTGCGCAAGCTGCGCGGGCAGGGATCGCTGGGCGACGGCATGCTCCCCAAGGCCACGGCCATCGAATCCGCCATCACGGGCGGCGTTCCGCGGGTTCACCTGGTGTCCGGGAGCACCCAGGACGCTCTGTTGCGCGAAGTGTTCACCAACGAAGGCTGCGGAACACTGGTAGTGCGCAGCATCGATGCTCTCTCCGCCGAGGAGCAGGAGGCCGCGAAGTAATGGCGCGGTTGTGGGACAAGGGCGGCGAGCTGGACGAAATGGTCCTGCGCTACACGGCCGGCGAGGACCACCTCCTCGACGCGCGCCTGGTCGAGTACGACGTGAAGGCTTCGATCGCGCACGCCGGCATGTTGCACGCGGCGGGCTACCTGACGGACGAGGACCACGCGGAAATTGTCGCCGGCCTGAATGAGCTGGCCGCCGGGCACGCGGCCGGGGCCTGGGCTATTTCGCTGGACGAGGAAGACGTGCATACGGCCCTCGAGCGGCGCCTTGTTGCGCGGATCGGCGACGCCGGCGCCCGCGTGCACCTGGGACGTTCGCGCAACGACCAGGTGCTGGCGGCCCTGCGGCTGTATCTCAAGGACGCCGCCACGTCCTTGCGGGAAGCCGCCGAAGCGGTGGCCGAAGCGCTGGACGATCTCGGCGAGAGTCAGGGCGGGTTGCCGCTGCCCGGTTACACGCACATGCAGCAGGCCATGCCGAGCAGCGTGGCTTTATGGGCGGGCGCCTTTGCCGCGGAGTTGCGCGACGACGCGGCAGGCCTTGAGGCCGCCGTGCGCCGACTGGACCGCAACCCGCTGGGCAGCGCCGCGGGCTTCGGCGCGCCCGGGCTGACGCTGGATCGCGAGCGCACCCGCAAGGCCCTGGGTTTTGTCGAGGTGCACGAACCGGTCACGGCCGTGCAGTTGTCGCGCGGCAAGGCCGAAGCCGGGCTGGCGTTCGAATGCGCGCTGCTGGTCCAGGACCTGGGGCGGCTGGCGGGCGACCTCCTGTTGTTTTACACGCAGGAATTCGCGCTCGTTGACCTGGCGCCGGAAGTGACCACCGGCTCGTCCATCATGCCCCAGAAACGCAATGCCGACGCCCTGGAACTGGTGCGCGCGGCGGGCGCCACCGCGCGCGCGTCACTGCTGGAAATCCTTGGCATTCCCGCATCGCTCCCCTCGGGTTATCAGCGCGACCTGCAGCGGATCAAGGCGCCGCTGTTCCGCACCGTCGATCTCGCCGGCGAAAGCTGCCGGGTCGTTTGCCGTATAGTGCGCGCTTTGCGCTTCAACCCGGAACGCTGTCGGGAGTTGACTTCGGCCCGGGGTCTGCGCGCCGCGGAGCGGGCCAACCGGCTGGCCGCGGAGGGGGGCTTGAGTTTTCGCGAAGCGTACCGGCAGGTAGCGGAGCAGGAGAAAGAGTGAGCGGCAGAATATGGCATCCCAGGGCGTTCGATCGTCCCGAACAGCTCAACGCCATGGAGAACGACCGGATGCTCGGACATCTGGGCGTGGAGATTGTCGAGATCGGCGACGATTACCTGCGCGCCCGCATGCCCGTGGACTACCGAACCCAGCAGCCGTTCGGCTTGCTGCATGGCGGCGCATCGGCGGTCCTGGCGGAATCGGTAGGAAGCTGGTCGTCCTACCTCACCACGCCGCCCGGCGAGTACCAGGTCCTCGGCCTGGAAATAAACGTCAGCCACCTGCGCCCGGCGAGATCGGGTTATGTGTACGGCACCGCCCGGCCGGTGCGGCTCGGCAGCGTGGTACACGTCTGGGACATACGGATCACCGACGAAGCGGATGTTCTGCTGAGCGTTTCCAGACTGGCGACTTCCGTTCGCCGGCTGAAGCAGTCGAACGCGTGATATTCTTGCGCGCGCCAATAGAGGGAGAAACTCGTGAAGAAATTACTGGTTGTCGCTTGTGCGCTGGCGCTTGGCGCCTGTGCGGCCCAGCAGTCCGCGCTGCAATCCGCAGATTCCAGTCCGGACGCGCAGCAGGCGCGGGCAACGGAAGACTCGGCTGCCGCGCCCCGGGATAAGCGGCGCAAGAGTGATGAGCCTTACCTCAGCTCGCTGGAGCGCAGGGACAAGACGGGTTCGCGCATCAATCGAGTCCGCCGCACGGGCGAACCGGAGGAGGACAGGACTGCCGGCAAGCGCGTCGAAACCATTACCGGTGAACAGCTTGAGGAGATCGAGGAAAGGGGCGGGACCGTCGTAATCGGCGGCGAGGGATAGCCGGTTATCGGCAAGAAGTCCGCGCTGCCGCCACGGCGCGGAATCAGTCCGCTGCCGGTTCGCGTTTCTTGATCATCATGCGCGCCATCAGGATGCCGATCTCGTAGAGCAGGTACATCGGCACCGCCAGCAGCGTCTGCGAGATCATGTCGGGCGGAGTCACCAGCATACCCAGCGTGAACGCCCCCAGGAGAATGTAGGGGCGTTTGCTGCCGAGTGATTGCGGGCTGACTATGCCCGCGCCCACCAGCATGAGGATTGCGATCGGCACCTCAAAGGCGAGCCCGAAAACGAAGAACAGCACGACCACGAAGTCCAGGTATTCGCCGATGTCCGTCATCATGGCCACGCCTTCGGGCGTGGCGGCGGCAAAGAAGCTGAACATCAGCGGGAACACGACGAAGTAGGCGAAAGCCGCTCCGGCGTAGAACAGAAATATGCTGGACAGCACCAGCGGCAGGGCCACCTTTTTCTCCCGCTTGTACAGCCCCGGCGCCACAAATGCCCAGGCCTGGTAGATGACGACCGGCATGGCGGTGAACAACGCCACGAAAAAAGCCGTCTTGAAAGGAGTCAGGAACGGCGAGGCCGGCCGGATGGCAACCATCGTGAATCCTTCGGGAAGCTGGCTCATCAGCGGCGACGCCACCAATGTGAAAACCTCCTGGGCAAAGGGCACGAGGCCGACGAAAACCACCAGAATCGCGCCGGCCGCCTTCATCAGGCGGGAGCGCAGTTCGATCAGGTGCGAAAGGAGGCTGGATTCCTCCAGCTCCTCCTCTTCTTCCTTGTCTTCCCGCTCGGGTTCGCTATTCACCGGACTGACTTTGTTCGGCGTCGTCCTTGCCGGACGTTTGCGCGGTTTCGGCCTGCGTTTCCTTCTCTTCGCCGTCCTTGTCCTTCTGCGGCGTCTTCGGTTTTGCGCCGGCCGAAGTCTCGGCAGGCCGACGGGCCGAGAACGGTCTTGGATCGTCCAGATCCACTTCCTGGCGCAACTGGTACATCAGCGTCCGCGACATGCGCCTCGCCTGCCCGACCCAGCGTCCGAGCTGCGCGGCGACTTTCGGCAGGCGTTGCGGCCCCAGGACGATCAGGCCCAGGCCCGCCAGCAGCACAAGTTCCGTAAAGCCGATATCAAACATGGTTCGCGTCGTTCGACCGGCGCGGCCGGTCGAGGCGGAGCAACTGCTGCGATACCCGGGCTGAATCAGGCCTTGGGCGCGTCCTTCTCCTCGCTCTTCGCGCCGGTGTCGGTCTCGCTGAACTCCGCGTCGCTGCGGGCCAGCTTGTCCGGATCGGCCTTGTCCGGGTCGGCAACGGCCTTGCGAAATCCCTTGATGGCGGAGCCCAGGTCGCTGCCGAGGTTCCGGATCCGCGAGGTGCCGAATATCACCAAGGCGAGCAGCAGCACTACCAGTAGCTGCCAGCCGCTGATTCCGCCAAATCCCATTATTTCGTCCTCTTAGCGCTGTCGGAGTCTCCGCCGGGTATTTGCCCAGGCGCCACTCGCCTGAGAAGCCCCGCGGTAACTCCTAATCATACCCTCTACGGCCCCGGATGGGCTTGCAGAAGAATGGTTACCGGCCCCGAGTTGACCAGCTCCACGTCCATATCGGCGCCATAGACGCCCGTTGCCACCCGCACGCCCAGCGCCTTCGATTCGGCCACCAGCCGGCCGAACAGCAGCCTTCCCACGTCGGGCGGCGCCGCCTTCGAGAACCCCGGCCGGGTGCCCTTGCGCGTGTCGGCTGCCAGCGTGAACTGCGACACGAGCAACAGTTCGCCGTCCACGTCCTTCAGGCTCAGGTTCATGCGGCCGTCGGCATCGGGAAATACGCGGTAACCCACGATGCGCTCCGCCAGCCGCCTGGCCTGAGCATCGCCGTCGTCCCGTTCCACAGCGGCCAGCACCAGCAGGCCGCGACCGATTTCACCGGACGTTTCGCCATCCACGCTTACGCGGGCGCGGCTGACGCGTTGCAGCAGCCCGATCACCGGGCCTTTGCTCCCGCCGGTGTAGTATTCGCCGCATTCATACGGGGATTCTCATGCCGCAATTGACGGTCAAGGCGATAGTAACCGGTGTGCTGCTGTCGATCATTCTTTCCTGGGCAAACGCTTATATCGGACTTTTCGCGGGGCTCACCGTTTCGGCATCCATTCCCGCCGCGGTGCTGTCCATGGCCGTTCTGAGCCTGTTCAAGCGCAGCAACATACTCGAGCACAACATCGTGCAGACCGCCGCGTCGGCAGGCGAGTCGCTGGCGGCCGGCGTGATCTTCACGCTGCCCGCCCTCCTGATACTCAACTATTGGGACGTGTTCGACTATTGGTGGGTGAGCGTGATTGCAGGAGTCGGTGGTCTGCTGGGCGTGATGTACACCATTCCGCTACGGCATTCGCTGATCGTTTCGGAGAACCTGGCCTTCCCGGAGGGACAGGCAACGGCCCAGGTGCTCAAGGCGGGGCAGGAGCGAACCGGCGAGGTCAGGTTCCTGGCTTTGGGCGCGGGGCTGGGTGCATTGCTCAAGCTGTGCGAGACCGGATTCAAGGTGTGGGACGGAATAGCGCAGACGGCAGGGCGAATTGCCGGTGACAGCATTGCGTATATCGGCTCGAATCTGTCGCCCGCGCTGATTGGCGTCGGCTACATCGTCGGTATCAACATCGCAACTCTCGTGTTGTTGGGGGGCATGTTTTCATGGAATGTCGCGCTCCCCGTGTTCGGGGCCTTCTACCTCGAGAACTACCCCGACCTGGCCGCCAGCGTGGCCGGAATGTCCGCGGCGGATGCCGCTTTCGCCATCTGGAGCGAACAGATTCGCTACCTGGGCGTGGGCGCGATGATCGTGGGCGGTCTTTGGGCCATCCTGTCGTTGCGCGGCTCCCTGGTCGAAGCTTTCCGGCGCGGCTTCGGAAAGTCGGATGCGACCGTAAATCTGGCCGAGACGGACCGGGATACGCCGATGCGCATTGTTGTGATCGGCGTGGGGTGTCTGGCCATTCTGATGTTGGTCATTTATTACAACGTGGTGGGCAGTCTCGGAGTTTCCCTGGCGATGACCCTGTTGATGGCTGCCATGGGCTTCCTGTTCTCGGCGGTGGCCGCGTACATGGCCGGCCTGGTCGGTTCTTCCAACAACCCCGTTTCGGGAGTGACCATCGCCACGATACTGTTTTCATCGCTGCTGATGTGGTGGCTGGTTGGAAGAGAGGATCCGACCGCGCCGGCCGCGGTGATCATGATCGGCGCGGTGGTTTGCTGCGCGGCGGCAATCGGCGGCGACAACATGCAGGACCTGAAGGCCGGTCGCATCGTGGGTTCCACTCCCTACAAGCAGCAGGTCATGCAGGTCGTCGGAGTCGTTTCCGCCACCTTCTTCCTCGCGCCGATCCTCAATCTGATGCTCGAAGCATACGGAATCGGGCCGGCGACGCCCGATCGTCCCGATTCGCTACTGGCGCCGCAGGCGACCCTGATGGCTTCGGTGGCGAAGGGCGTGCTTGGCGGCGACTTGCCCTGGGGCATGATCGGGCTTGGCGCTTTGGTCGGCACGGCGATCATCATTTGCGACGAGGTGCTCAAGGCGCGCAAGGCCGCCTTTCGTACGCCAGTGCTGGCCGTTGCGGTGGGCATCTACCTGCCGGTAGAGCTGGCTGTTCCCATATTCCTGGGCGGATTGCTGTCCTACATGGCAAAGCGGGCGAGAGGAGGAAGTACCGCACGGGCAGGCTCCCTGCTGGCCGCGGGCCTGATCACCGGCGAAGCCCTGGTGGGGATCGCCATCGCCGTGCCGATCGTGCTGAGCGGTGACAGGGACGTGCTCAATCTTGGCTTTTCCGCCGGTACATGGCTCGGCATATTGGCGGTTGCAGTCGTCGCGGTTCTGCTCTATCGTGCCGGCTCGCGCAGGGAGGCCGCCGGCGCAAGCTGACGTACAAGACCTTATTTTCTGACGGGAGGAATTCCATGTCCCATTACCTGGTTGCGGTGTGCGACATCACCAACTTCAACGACAACATGAAGAAATACGCCCAGCTCTCCGCCGAGCTCGTGGCCAAGAACGGCGGTGAATACGTCATCCGGGGGCCGGCGGAAGAAGAGATGGAGGGCGACAAGCTGGCCGGCTGCTACCTGATCATCAGCCGCTTCCCTACCCGCGAGCAGCTCGATGCCTTCTGGAAGGGCGACGAATACCGCAACAATGTCCGCCCGTTGCGCGCCGGCACCGGAAAGTACGATATCGCGATCTACCCGGACGCGCCCTGACCCTCGCACCCCCCGCCAGCAGGGGGAAAAGCTACCGGATGGTCATGTAGCGTTCCAGCCGGGCGACTTCGTCGTCGTCCACGTATTTGCCGATTTCGCGGCGGAACTGCTCCATGTTCCGGTACGGCCGGTACTCCAGGAATTCGTGCACCATGCGCCTGCCCACGCCGGGAATGCCCGCAAAATCGTCTTCGCTTGCCGAATTCAGGTCCAGCGGCACGTAGACGTACTGCTCCAGCCGGGCGACTTCGCTGTCGTCCACGTATTTGCCGATTTCGCGGCGGAACTGTTCAAGCGAACGATACGGCCGGTACTCCTCGAACTCGTGCGCCATGCGCCTGTCCATCCCCGGGATCAGGAGGATCTCTTCGTCCGAAGCCGAGTTGAGGTTGATCGGAATGAACAGTTCCGCATAAACCTCCGTGCGCTGACTTTCGTTCAGCGACCCGCTCAACAGGGCATCCAGTTCCGCTGGGTCGGAAAAGGGCCGGCCCGCGATGATGTTCCCCGCCAGCTCGGGGCCGACGTGGGTGACGCCCTTGAGTTCATCCTCGTCGGCGACGTTGGGGTTAAGGATGCCGTCGTTGTTCCCGACTTGCGCCTGCGCCGGACTCCACAACAGCCCCGCCGCCATCCACACAACTGCCGCTGATCGTTTCATTCGTGCTCTCCCGAGGATTTCGGCCATACTAGTGCCGGCCCCGAAAAAGGGTCAAGAGACCTCCGGGTGACCGTGTTAGGAACAAATAGACTGTCCGCACTTGTAACAAATGAACTGTCCGGTTTTGCTGTCGGCTTTTTTGGCTGGCGGGTGACGGTGGATGAGACGGACTCAATGGTTACAGGAGACAAGGCGGATGCGATTTGAAGAG
>CAYMQG010000068.1:0-1570 GCA_964392625.1 uncultured Gammaproteobacteria bacterium
GATGCTGGGCTGGTTGAAGCGCGAACTTCGGCGCAGCTTCCAGGACGTGCTCGGCCGGGTCGAGCGGCCGCCGGAGCCCTGAGCCGTGCGCAACCTGACTGAACGGCAACTGCGGCGGCGGGAGCGCATACTGTCCGCCGCCCGGGAACTGATCGCCCGTCAGGGTTACGACGGGGTAAAGATGCGCGACCTCGCCAAGGCCGCGGACGTGGCGCCGAAAACGCTCTATCACCAGTTCGAGAACAAGGAGAACCTGCTTCGAACCGCGGTGGAGGAGCGTTATCGCAGAACCTACAGGGCCATTGACAATGCCGAGATCGAGCGGGGAATCGATCGGCTTTTCTTTATCGTGGACACGGTTGCAACCACGACCCGGAAAAACCTGGCGTATGCGAGGGCGCTCGCCCCCATGCTCAGCTCATCCACCGAATTCGCGGAGATCCGGCTGCAGAGCTACCGCAAGGCGATCGACCAGATCGCCGACGAGGGCGAGTTCCTTGACTGGGTCGATGTGGGGCTGCTCACCGCCATCATCTATCGTCAGGTCAATCCGCTGTATCTGACCTGGTTTTTCTCCAAGGAAGCGCAGCCCCACCGGGCCAGCGTGGCGAAACTGGACATGAGCCTGATCCTGCGCTCGGTGACGACGGGCTACACCCAGCAGCGGGTAACCGAGACGATCATCGAGATGCAGGAAAACCTGAAGGGCACCCGCTTCGTCTGACTCGCCTCCCGGTATTGCCCGTTGCAGCGCCGTCCGCTCGCCGCGACCCTCAACCGAGATGTTCGTAAAGCGGGTCTTCCGGGTGGCGGCCGCCGCGCGCCAGTCCGTCGAAGGGCGGCCCCTCGAGGACCGCGGACGCGTCGGTGTTCTGGTTCCAGTCCATGACCACCCGTCTATGGGAGATCTTCCACACGTCGCCGCGCTTTTCCATGCGGTCGAGGTAGCGGCCCAGGTAAGTCATCTCGGTATCCTGGCCCTCTTCGTCCGCCAGGTAGTGATAAGCGGTCACGTAGGTTTCCACCCGCGCCTCGTCACCGCGCAGCTCGATAGACACATTGGTGATGGTGTGCTGGGTGGCCGCGTAGCGCCGCATGCCGGCAGGCAGGCCTTCGCAGAACTCATGCGCCGAGCCGTTGAATCCCCCGTACGCCACCGTGGCATCGGGCCAGTAGGCCGATTTCAGGATCGCTCCATCGGCGCGGTCCACACCGCGGCTGTGCTGCGCCAGCACATCCTGGATCGCCAGGCGATTCGCCAGTTCCTCGAGTGTCGGTACCTTTCCCGTTTCCATGCCCGCTCCCATAACCGGTTTTCACCAATGATAGGGTTCCGGGCTGGTGCATTGCCAGCGTTCCATGCAGGCGTCCGGCGTCCGGCGCTCGGCACGGGTGCCGGGAACAGGCCAGGAACAGTGCGCGACAATCCCCTTGCCGCTCAATCGTCCCGCCGGTTGGCCTCTTCCAGGCTTGCCGCATAGGGCCGGCGCGCCAATTGCAGCAGGACGATGCCGATGACACCGAAAATCGCAGTGACCGTCACCAGGGAGTACCGCACGCCCTCCTGTTC
>CAYMQG010000069.1:0-36268 GCA_964392625.1 uncultured Gammaproteobacteria bacterium
CATCATCATGACCGACGCGGACGTGGACGGTTCGCACATACGCACGCTGCTCCTGACCTTCTTTTTCCGCTACATGCCGGCATTGATCGAACACGGACACGTCTATATCGCCCAGCCGCCGCTCTACAAGGTAACGCGCGGCCGCAAGGAGCAGTACCTCAAGGACGACGACGAATTGCGAGAATGGACGCTGGAAGCGGCGCTGAAGGACGCGAGCCTGCTTGCGCCCGATCGCGAGGAGCCAGTGCAGGCTGAGGAATTGCAGCAGTTGGCGCAGCGCAGTCTGCAGGCGCGAAGCTCCCTGGAGGGGCTTCGCGCTAAAGTCGACGAGCGGGTCCTGGCATGCCTCATCGAGTTGCCGCCGGTCGATGCGGGGCACGAGGACGACTCGCGGTACATGGCCGACTGGGGCACGCAGCTCGAAGCGGCACTGGCGAAGCACGATGCGCAGGCCGCCTGGAAGGTCTCGGTACAGGCCAACGGTCAGACGCCGGCCGCATTCTCCGTGGTCAGGACCGAAAACGGCGTGGACGAAGAGAGCGCGCTGGAGTTTTCGCTGTTCGGCACTGCCGAGTACCAGTCCGTACGCGGCCTGGCGGCCGAACTGAACAAGTTGATGGCGGGCGGCGCTGCCGCCCGGCGCGCATCTTCAACCCGTGAAGTCGGCCTGTTCGGGCAGGCTCTGGACTGGTTCATGGACCAGGGTCGCCGAGGCGTTACGCTGCAGAGATACAAGGGTCTCGGCGAAATGAACGCGACCCAGTTGTGGGAGACCACGGTCAACCCGGAAACCCGCCGTCTGGTGAGGGTGGAAGTGGCCAGCGAATACGAGACCAGCACCACCAGCAAGCTGTTTGCGACGTTGATGGGCGAGAAGGTCGAGCCCCGGCGCGCCTTCATAGAAGACAACGCGTTGAACGTCGTCAACCTCGATATCTAACGATCGTATAATCTTCTAAATACTACGTATAATCTTCTAAAATCGCTTATTTGACCTTATCTTTCGAACTTCGGCTTCGATCCAGTCCTTCGCTTCCTCGGTAATTTTCCGGGCCCCGGCGCGGGTGGTGTCCAGGGGGCACCCGACAACGATGCGTATGGTGCCGGGTTGTTTGGTTGCGCTGCGCCGGGGCCAATGGTCTCCCGCGTTGTGGGCTACCGGAACCACGGGACAACCTGCGGCAGAGGCGATCATGGCGCCCCCGGGCGCGTACTGGCCCACCTCTCCGGGCGCGACGCGGGTTCCCTCCGGAAACACGACGACCCACAGGCCCTCGTCGCTGATTCGCGTCCTGCCCTGACGAATTACCGAGCGGATTCCCCTCGCGCCCCTGGACCGGTCGACCCCGATGGCGCGCATGCTTGCCAGTCCCCAGCCGAAAATCGGCACGAACATCAGTTCCCGCTTCAGCATCCAGGTCTGCCGGGGGAACAGCAGTGTCTGCACGATCGTGTCGAAAGCCGATGAATGCTTCATCAGCACGACGCACGGGCCGGCAGGCAGGTTTTCCCGACCGCTTGCCTCCCAGGAAACTCCGCACAGGACGCGCAGCAGCCACAGGTTTGCCAGGGCCCAGCAACGCACTGCGAAAAAATAACGAATCCGGTGGGGCAGCGGCCATAGAAATACGGCCCACAAGCTGCCGGCCACGGTGTTGGCTACCAGCAGGGCGGTAAACAGCAGGCCCGTAAGCCGTCTCATTCCGCGGACCGAAGCAGCCACCCGGCGAATTCCGCCAGGTCGTCGAATACCGGAACGACGCTTCCGGGGGGCAGCCGCTGTTCGGTAGCCGAGCCGAAGCCGGTTCGCACCAGCGCCGGGCGCGCCCCGGCCGCGGCCGCGGCCTCGAGGTCGCGCATCGAATCGCCCACCATGTACTCGCCGTAAACCGGCAGCCCCACGGCGGCCTCGATCCGTTCCAGCAGGCCCGGGAGCGGCTTGCGGCAACTGCAGCGGTCGGCCGGCGTGTGTGGGCAATGGAAAACACCCGCCAGCTCGCCGCCGGCGTCGCAAACGGCGGATTCCATCCTGGCGTGAATGGCTTCGAGTTCCCCCGCCGTCAGATATCCCCGGCCCACGCCCGATTGATTGGTCGCCACGGCAACGGTCAGTCCGGCCCGGCACAGACTGGCGATCGCGTCAAGGCTGCCGGGCAGGGGACGCCACTGGTCCACCGAGCGTATGTAATCCAGGCGCTCTTCGTTGATTACCCCGTCGCGGTCCAGAATTACCAGCTGGTGACGCATGGAGACGCGACACTAGCTTCGGCCGGGGAGAAGCGAGAAATCGGCCAGCTGCAGCAGGGTCTCGCGGATGCCGGCCAGCAGCGCAAGACGGTTGGCCCTCAATGCGTCGTCCTCGCTCATCACCATTACGTTGTCGAAGAAGGCTGCCAGCGGTCGTCGCAGGGACGCCAGCAGTTCCAGCGCCCCGGCGTAATCGAAGTCGTCCAGCCGCTGCCGGTACTGAGGCAGCAGCAACAGGTAGGAAGCGCGCAGTGTCTGTTCCTCCGGCTCGCGCAGCAGCGAGGCGTCCACGCCTTCTAAGCCGTCGCCCGGGGCCGAGCGCAGGATATTCGCGATTCGCTTGTTGGCGGACGACAGGTCCGCGGCAGCGGGCCTTGCAAGGAACGCGTGCAGCGCCAGCAGGCGGCGGTGGAAATCCAGCGGCGAGGCCGGTGATCGGGCGCGGACCGCGGAAAACAGTTCGGGGCTCACCTCGACGGCATCGGCCTCGGGGTGCAGGCCGTCGAGATACCAGGCTCGCAGACGCTCCATGACGAACCCGTAGAGTTCGTCGACCAGGCCACGCGGATCCTTGCTCGCGGCCGGCTGCAGCGCCAGGGCTTCGCCGAGCCGCGCGGGCAGGTCCAGGTCGACCCCGCCCTCGATGCAGATGCGAAGCGTCGCCAGGGCGGCGCGTCGCAGACCGAAGGGATCGCTCGCACCTTTGGGGCGGCGGCCGATGGCGAAAAGCCCCGCCAGCATGTCAAGCCGGTCGGCCAATGCCAGCGCCTGCCCGCCCGGGCTGCCCGGAATGGCGTCGCCGGCATGGCGCGGGGCGTAATGCTCGCCCACGGCCCTGCATACGCCCTCGCCCTCGTCGTCGTGACGGGCGTAATGCTCGCCCATGACTCCCTGCAGCCCGGGAAACTCGCCCACCATTCCGGTCAAGAGGTCGGCTTTGCACAACAGCGCCGCCCGCTCTGCAGTCGCGGTTTCGGCGCCCGCTTCGGCCGCCAGTCCCCCAACCAGTTTCCGGAGCCTCCTGGCCCGGTCGCCCAGCGAACCCAGGCCCTGCTGGTAGCGGACCCCGGCCAGCCCTTCGACCCGCCCGGCCAGCGGTTCGGAGCAGTCCCGCTCGAAAAAGAAATCGGCATCCTTCAGGCGCGCCCGGACCACGCGCTCCGCGCCCGCGCTGACCGCTGCCGGGTCGCGGCTTTCGAGGTTGCTGATGAGCACGAAGCCCGGCGCCAGCGCGCCGGAATCGTCGCGCACCGGAAAGAAGCGCAAATGCTCCTGCAGCGAGGCCACAATCACCTCGTCGGGGAGGTTCAGGAAGCGCTCCTCGAAGCGACCGGTCAGGGCTACCGGCCATTCCACCAGGCCGGCGATCTCGTCCACCAGTTCCGCACTGCTGACCAGCGACCCGCCGAGCCGGGCCGCCTGGTCCTCGGCCAGGCGCAGGATTTCATTCCGGCGTTGTGCGAAACCCGCGATCACCTTGCCCTGTTCGCGCAGAGCGGCAGCGTAGCCGGTCGCCGATTGCAGGCTCAGCCGCTTCTGCCCCATGAAGCGATGGCCGCTGCTGCGCCGGCCGCTGCGCCGGCCCAGGAGCCGGCCCGGAACGACCCGCTTGCCGTGCAGCATGACGACCCAGTGCACCGGCCGGATGAATTCTTCGTCTCCGGACCCCCAGCGCATGGCCCTGCCGACCGGCAGGCGCTTCAGGGCGCGCGCGGCGATCTCCGGCAGCAGGGCCGCGGCCGGCTTGCCGTCCCGGCGCCCGCGATACAACAGCCATTCGCCCTTGTCGGTGCGCAGCGTCTCGAGGTCCTCGGGGCGGCATCCGCAGGACTCGGCAAAGCCCTCGGCGGCCCGGCTCCATTCGCCGCCGGAATTGCGCGCCGCGGCCAGCGGCGGCCCGCGCTTCTCCACGGCCCGCGACGGCTGGCGCGTTGCCAGCTTACGGGCCACGACCGCCAGCCTGCGTGGCGAAGCAAACGTATCCACCCCGTCGAACTCGAGACCGGCCTCGTCCAGGCCCTGCCGGAATTCGCTGCCAAGAGCCCTGTCCAGTCCGCGCAGCGCCTTCGGCGGCAGTTCCTCCACGCCGATCTCCAGCAGAAAGTCGGAACGCGACGGCACGGCGGCCTACTCTCCGGACTCAAGCAAGGGGAAGCCCATTGCTTCCCGTGAGGCGACGTAGCCTTGCGCAACCGCGCCGGCCATTTCCCGCACCCGCAGGATGTAGCGTTGCCGCTCGCTGGTGGATATGGCGCGTCGCGCGTCCAGCAGATTGAAGGTGTGCGAAGCCTCCAGCACCTGTTCGTAGGCGGCGAGCGGAAGCCGCTCGGCGGTCAGCCGCGCGCACTCGTGCTCGCAGCTCTCGAAGCGCCCGAAGAGCAGGTCGATATCGGCCAGTTCGAAATTGAATTTCGACATTTCCACTTCGTTCTGGTGATAGACGTCCCGGTACAGCACCTTTCGTCCACGGGCCGACCACAAGAGGTCGAAGACACTGTCCACGCCCTGCAGATACATGGCCAGACGCTCCAGTCCGTAAGTGATCTCACCGGTTACCGGCCGACAGTCCAGTCCGCCGGCCTGCTGGAAATAGGTGAACTGCGTGACCTCCATGCCGTTCAGCCACACTTCCCAGCCCAGCCCCCAGGCGCCCAGCGTCGGCGATTCCCAGTTGTCCTCCACGAAGCGCACGTCGTCGGTCTGCAGGTCGATGCCCAGGTGGCTCAACGATTCCAGGTACCAGTCCTGAAACTGCTCGGGAGACGGCTTCATGACCACCTGGTACTGGTAGTAATGCTGCAGCCTGAACGGATTGTCGCCGTATCGGCCGTCGGTCGGGCGCCGGCTGGGCTGCACGTAGGCGCTGTTCCAGGGCTCCGGCCCCAGCGCCCGCAGGAAGGTGGCCGGGTGGAATGTGCCGGCGCCCACCGGCTGGTCGAGCGGCTGCATGATGACGCAGCCGCGACGAGCCCAGTACGCCTCCAGTCTCTGGATCAGCGTCTGGAAGTCTCCCGGCCGCTTCGGCGGCACAACACTAATCGCTTCGTCCGAACACCGCCACGCTCACGACGCAGCGGGCCGGTTCGCCACCCAGGTTGTGGGTCAGGCCCAGGGCGGGCGACGGCAACTGCCGGTCGCCGGCACGGCCCAGAAGTTGCAGATACACCTCGTAGGCCATGCGCAGTCCTGATGCGCCGATCGGGTGTCCGAAGCACTTGAGCCCGCCGTCGATCTGGCACGGGGTCGCACCGTCGCGATCGAAGGCACCGTCCAGGACGGCCCGCCAGCCCTGGCCCTCTTCGGCGAAGCCCAGGTCTTCCATGGTCACCAGTTCGGTAATCGAAAAACAATCGTGGACCTCCATAAGGTCGATCTCGTCGGGCGCGCTGCGTACGCCGGCTTCCTCCAGCGCCCGCTGTCCCGCCAGGCGCCCGCAATGGATGTAGCTTCCGTTCCATCCTTCATGGCCCGCCTCCGAGCCGTTGCTAACCGCAAGCTGCAGGGCCTTGACCGTAACGACTTCGGTCTTTCCCAACTCACGGGCGATCTCCGGGCGCGCGACGATCGCGCAGGCGGCGCCATCGCTGACGCCGCAGCAATCGAACAGTCCCAGGGGCGCGGCCACCATGGGGGCGCCGATGATGGTGTCGAGATCGACCGCCCGGCGCAGATGCGCCTTGGGATTGATGGCGCCGTTCAGGTGGCTCTTCCAGGACACGTGGGCCATGGCGCGTTTCAGGTCCTCGCCCTTTACGCGGTGCTCGGCCCCGTAGGCCGAGGCCAGTTGAGCGAAGGAGCCGGGCGAACTGGTGTTGGGGCGCCATTGCTCGGTGAAGGTGCCCGGCGTGCCGACGGGCAGGCCGCCGTAGCCGGTGTCCTTGAGTTTCTCCACACCCAGGGCCAGGGCGATGTCGCAGGCTCCGGCGGCAACCGCGTAGACCGCGCCGCGCAGGGCCTCGGTTCCTGTGGCGCACATGTTTTCCACGCGCGTGACCGGGATATTCTTCAGCCTCAGGGCGTTGGCCAGCGGCAGGGCCGACTTGCCCACGCTGGCGTCGTCAAAATAGCAACCGAACCAGGCGGCGTCCAGGTCCCGCGCCTCCACGCCGGCGTCCGCCGAGGCCTCCCGGAACGCTTCCAGCATCAGGTCTTCCGCGTCGCAATCCCAGCGTTCGCCGAATCGCGAGCAGCCCATCCCCAAGATCGCCACCTTGTCGCATATGCCCGTCATCAGGCCTTCTCCTCGTTGGGCGCCGGCGCGCCCTTCCAGAAATACCGCCGGTAACCTCTGTGCGAGTCTATCGCGTGAATCCGGAACACGAACCTCAGGCGCAAGCCTACCCGCATCTGCCTGAGCGGGCACTCGGTGAACTCCATCAGCACGCGCGCGCCGCTGTCCGTCGACGCCAGACCGTACTGCAGCGGCGGGTGCGGGGTATAGGCCAGCCAGTCCTGCGTAAAGGAAGTGACTGTTCCCGGCTCGTCGGCAAGCAGCACCACTTCCTGCTCGCCCTCCGCATTGCAGTCCGGGTTCACGCAGCGGGCGCTGCGCGGAAACTGGGCCGTATTGCAGGCCGGGCAGCGCCCCCCCGCGAACCCGGTCAGCTCGGTGCGGTGCCGGTCGAAGACGCTGAGCTGGGTCTTGGCGTCCGCTTCGGCCCGCATGCCGAAATCCATCGGCAACAGGCCGCTGAAACTTAAGTACTTGGTGTAGGCGCTCTCCGTCCTTGGCGGCGAAAGCGCCAGGCGGTGGGCGTTGCGCTGCTGCCATAGGGGCAGGTTCCCGGTGGCCTTCAGCAGAAGGGCGATCCCGCCCTGCGCAAAACCGACCACCAGGACCAGATCGCCCGGGCGCGATTCCGCCAGCGCATCCACCGTGAGCAGAAGCGGGTGCGGGGCGCCGGTGTCGCCGACATCCCCGAGCCGGCCGTCCTGCACCGCTTCGGGCGGCAGGCCCAGCGCCTTGGCCATCGCCGCGGTCATTCGCGGCGGCGCTGCCGGCAGGACCAGACGGGCCAGTTGCCCCGGCGCTACTCCAGCTTTCTTCAGGACGCCCCGAACCAGTCCGGGAATAATTTCGCGCAAGCCCCGATCGCGGATCCAGCGCTCCTCCCAGCGGTAGTCGAAATCTTCCCCGCTGCCGCGGAACTGATCGACGAAATCCCGCGCCAGCCGGTACTCGGCCACGACGTCGGCGATCGCGCCTTCGCTGCCCAGCATCAGCGCTGCCGAACCGTGCCCGTATTGCAGTTCCTGCAGGCTGCCGGGCTTTGCCCGGCGTGCGTCCGCGGCAACCACTAGAGCCTGCCCTTCGCCCCGCAGCGCCTCGCACAAGGCATGTATCCCGGCGTTGCGGGAGTTCCCCAGGTCCACCGCGGCCAGTTGCCCGGAGAGGTTCAGCGCTTCACCGATAACGGTGGCGCTTTGCCGGTCCGCGAATGGGGGCGTCGTCGAGGCGAAGTACAGGCGCCTGACGTCGTCCGGCGAGCGGCCGGCAAGACAACGGCGCGCCGCCTCGACGCCCATGGTGAGGCTGTCCTCGTCCCAGTTGCACATGCTGCGCGACCCTCTCGCCAGTCCCTTGAGCGCCGGGTTGGCCCAGGAGTTGGCGGCGAAGATGGCCGCCCGGTCGAGCCGCATGGACGGCACATAGGCGGCCGCATCGACGATGCCCAGCCTGTTCACGACGGTCAGCCGCTCCCGGACGAGGTCTCTCGCGCCAAGCCGCTAGCCGAAGGAAGCGGGGTTGGCGGTCAGTTGTCCGGGGAACAGCCGGTCGGCGCGTTCGCGATAGGCTTCGGACACCTCGTCCACCGAGTTCAGCTTGCAGCCGGACGAATGCCAGATGAGGTGTCCAGGCCGGCCCTGCATACCCATCCACGGCAGCCACGGCGAGAAATAGGTGGAAGAAAAGCTGCTGCGCAGGCTGTCAATGCGGGAATCGGCGAAATCCTCCCTGCGGCAGAACATGGTCATGGCCTCCAGCCAAGGTTGCGGCGCATGCGTCATCCCCCGGCTCGCCATGAGCCATACATGCGGGCCGGAGACCTTCCAGTCCCAGTTCCAGCGCCGAAGTTCGCCGGAGGGATCGATATGCTCCGCGAAGATCATTCCCTCCTTCGTGTAGCGGGCGCCGTCGGGACCGCCCAGGATGTTGGGGCTGACTTCAATCGTCTCGCCGGTATACGGGTTCCTGAATTCGTCGAGCATTTCGTCGGTGGCGGGGTCCTTGAAGAAGGTCAGTGTGCGGCTGCTGATCGAATACTCGCCGTTGCCGAGCGGACGGGGCCAGTAGATTTCCGTACCCTCCAGGTTGAGGATGTGGTTGGGACGCTCCTCGCCTACCTGGGCATAGATCCGCCCCATGTACGACCAGGGCGAGTCCTGCTCCCCCAGGCTCGCCTGAACGCGCAACCAGGCCTTCAGCCAGCCCTCCCTGTCGTCGGCCGCGGGGAAAAATCCACCCCCGTCGGCAGCCCCCGCTTCGACGCTCAGCGCGGTTGCCAGGCCAAGCCCCCCAAGCCCCCCGAGCATTGCGCGCCGGGACAGGCCGTAGGGCGCAGTTGAATTGTCGTGACTCATCAGGATTCTCCGCCGGCCTCCAATGCGGGCCGCGCGGCGTCAATGATATAGGCGCAGGCCGCCTACTCCGTGATCGGCGGAACGCCCGAGGGCGCCATTCCCTCGTGATGGTGCACGATGCGCCAGCCGTTCGGCGTGCGCAGCAGCACGTCGGTGATGCGCACGCGTCCCGAGGTCGCGTTGGGCGGCTCGTAATCGAATTGCAGCCAGTAGCGCGCCACGGCGACATCGTCGTAGACGTCCAGCTTCAGCGGATCGATCGTGATGCGCAGGTTCCCTCGCGCCATCGACTGCGTCTTGTCGCGCTCGTGAAAGGCTTCGCGCTCTTCCGTGCCCTCGATCAACTCGGGCTCGAACACGTCCCAAAGCGTGCAATCGTCGTGCAGCAAGCTTTCCATGCCCTGTACGTCGCGCCCCGCAAAGGAGTCGAAGACCCCCTGGATCAGGTTCCAGATCTCATGCTGTCCCGCTTGCCTGTTCATCTGAACTCTCCGGTTGGAAAGCCAAGTCTAACCTCCATTGGCCGTCGTTGCGACATGCAAGTTTTTCGCCAAAACACTAGACCTGGCGGGGTGAAAACCGGTAAACTTGCGGGCCGTGCCGCGGAAGGGAGCCGTCGGCGCTGGTTTCGGTCTGTCCCCAGGTTTCTTCAGGCGCATTCCGGCGCGTCAATCAGGTGTGGGTGTGGGCGACCGGCGCGCGGCAAACTGCCGCTCCCCTTGAGAAACTTAACCGGCGTTTGGGGGCCGAATCGCAATGAAAGTATCCGATGTTCTTAAATTGATAGAAGAAAAGGGCGTGAGGTTTGTCGACCTCCGCTTTACCGACACGCGGGGCAAGGAGCAGCACGTCAGCGTGCCCGCGAGTGTCGTCAACGACGAGTTCTTCGCTTCCGGGAAGATGTTCGATGGATCCTCCATCGCCGGCTGGCGGGGAATCGATGAATCCGACATGGTCCTGATGCCGGACGCGGAAACGGCCGTCATCGACGTGTTCGCCGAGGACACAACCATGTTGCTGCGCTGCGACGTGTACGAACCGGTCACGATGCAGGCCTACGCGCGCTGCCCGAGGCTGACCGCGAAGCGGGCGATCGAGTACCTGCGCTCCACCGGTATCGGCGACGACGCCTATTTCGGCCCGGAGAACGAGTTCTTCATCTTCGACGACGTGCGCTACGGCAGTTCGCTGGAGAGCGCCTCGTATTATGTGGATTCGATCGAGGGCGCCTGGAACTCCACGCGCGAGTTCGAGGAAGGCAACTACGGGCATAGGCCGGGCGTGAAGGGCGGCTATTTCCCCGTTCCGCCGGTGGATTCGCTGCAGGACATCCGCTCCACCATTTGTCTGGCGCTGGAGGACCTGGGCCTGCCCGTGGAAGTGCATCATCACGAGGTGGCGACTGCCGGCCAGGGCGAGATCGGCGTGCGCTTCAACAGCCTTGTGACCAAGGCCGACCAGGTGCAGATTCTCAAGTACGCGGTCATGAACACGGCGCACCAGTTCGGCAAGACCGCCACTTTCATGCCCAAGCCCCTGGTGGGCGACAACGGCAACGGCATGCACGTTCACCAGTCGGTCACCAAGGACGGCAACAACGTCTTTACCGGCGACGGTTACGGTGGGCTGTCCGAGGCCGGCATGTACTACATCGGCGGGATCCTCAAGCATGCGCGGGCGCTGAACGCGTTCACCAACCCGGCCACCAACAGCTACAAGCGGTTGGTGAAGGGCTTCGAGGCCCCGACGCTGCTGGCCTATTCGGCCCGCAACCGCTCGGCCGCGGTGCGCATTCCGTTTGTGGCCGATTCACGGGCCCGGCGGGTCGAGGTACGGTTTCCCGACAGCATGGCCAACCCCTACCTGGCGTTCGCGGCCATGTTGCTGGCGGGAATTGACGGCATTCAGAACAAGATCCATCCCGGAGACCCGGTGGACAAGGACTTGTACGACCTGCCGCCCGAGGAAGAGGCGGGGCTGCCGACCGTGGCATTTTCGCTCGAGGAGGCGTTGGACGCATTGCGCGCCGACAGCGATTTCCTCAAGGCCGGCGACGTCTTCAGCGACGACCTCCTGGAGGGCTACATGGAGCTGAAGGACGAGGAGTGCACGCGCCTGCGCGCCACCACCCATCCGGTCGAATTCGAGATGTACTACAGCCTGTAGTTCCTCTCGAGAGCCCACGGAACGGAGTCCAGGGAGGACCATGAAGAAAGGGTTGGCAGGCCTGCTGTTGATGGCGGGCCTGCCGCCCGCACTACAGGCGCACGAGATCTGGCGCCATGTGGACCAGCGCGGCCCCGTGCGCTACGCCGATCGGCCGTTTGCGGGGGCCGTGCGGGTGGACTTGCCGGCGGCTTCCCGCTGGAGCGCCCGGGCTGCCGATGTGCCAGGCAATGACCAGCGCCGGCCGAAGGCTGCGGGACCGCAAGAAGGCGCAGGGCCTGAACTTGCGATTGTTCGCCCCGCCGCGGAAGAGACTGTTCGGGGATCCGGCGGGACGCTCGATGTCACGATTAGGGCGGGCTCGGATTTCGAGCCCGACAGTCGCCTGGTCCTGGAGCTGGACGGTGTGGAGATCCGATGGCGCGGCGAGCCGCCGACAGTGACGCTCAACGAGGTCTGGCGGGGCGAACACCGGTTGCGCGCCCGCCTGCTTGACGCGCGGGGCGGGGAGATTGCCGCAAGCGAGGAAATCCGCTTCTACAAACGGGAAGCATCGGTCGTCAATCCGGGAGAGCGGGCCCCTGGGGATCGCCGGTCGTATCCGCCGGCGGGCCCGGCCCCGTAGCCCATTCCGAGGGTCGTTTTCATATCGATCAGCCGGAAAGCGGACTGTCCTCGACGCCGGGTTGCAGGTTGAGCGCGCCGGTGAGTTCGCTCACGTTGCCGATCCCGTGCTCGGCCAGGTATTCGGCGATGCCGGCGTTGATCTTCCGGCACACCAGCGGATCGTAGAACAGCGCGGTTCCCACGCCGACCGTGGTGGCGCCGGCCAGCAGAAACTCGATTGCGTCGGCGGCGTTCATGACGCCGCCCTGGCCGATGATGGGCGCGCCGTATTCTCGCGCGACCTGATAGGTCTGGTAGACCTTCAAAAGCGCCAGCGGCTTGATCGCCGGCCCCGACAGGCCGCCCTGGACGTTTCCGATTACCGGCCGGCGGCTTTGCGCGTCGATCGCCATGCCCATCAGCGTGTTGATCACGGCCAGACCGTCGGCGCCCGCTTCCAGGCAACGCCGAGCATTCTCGGCGATATCGGTCTGGTTGGGCGAGAGCTTTGCGATCAGCGGCTTGGAGGTCGCCGCCCGGCATGCCTCCACCACGCGGGCGGACATGTCCGGATCGTTGCCGAAGGCGACGCCGCCTTCGCGCACGTTGGGGCAGGAAATATTGATCTCCATCCCCTGCATCGGCGTATCGTCGAACCGCCGCGTCACTTCGGCGTACTCTTCGACCGTGCTGCCGCAGATATTCGCGAACCAGCAGGTTTCATCGTAGTCAAGCCCGGGCGCAATGTCGCGAACGACCGCGTCCACGCCGGGATTCTGAAGACCGATTGCGTTCAGCATCCCGCCGGCGGTTTCCCACAGGCGATGGCCCCTGTTCCCCAGGCGCGGCTCCAGCGTGGTGCCCTTGCAGACAATGGCCCCCGCGTCGGAGTTGGAGAAACCCTCGACGCGCGTGTACTCGTCGCCGAAGCCCACGCAACCGGACAACAGCACGATCGGCGAGTTCAGCCGCAGGCCGCAGAATTCGACGGAGAGTGGGGAGTCGCTCATTCCGCCGCCACCGGCACTTCGTCCTCGGACTTCAGCGGCCGGCTCAAAAGCGCCTTGAGCACCTTTCCGGGGTCCCGCCCGCGGTGCAGCACCTGGTAGACCTGTTCCGAGATCGGCAGGTCCAGGTCAAGGCGGCGTGACAGGCGATGCACGGCGTCGGCGGCATAAAGCCCCTCGGCGACTTGTCCGAGTTCCTCCAGCGCTTTCTCGACCGGCGTGCCGCGCGCTACTTTCAGCCCCAGCCGCCGGTTGCGGGATTGATCGTCGGAGCATGTCAGCGCCAGGTCGCCGAGACCCGCCAGGCCCATGAAACTGCTGGCGCGCCCCCCCAGGGCCACCCCCAGGCGCACGATCTCCGCCAGGCCGCGGCAGAGCAGCGCCGCCCGTGCATTGGCGCCGTAACCCAGGCCGTCGGACAGGCCGGCCCCGATCGCGATCACGTTCTTTGTGGCGCCGCCGACCTCGACGCCTGTCAGGTCGCCGGAAACATACGCCCGCACCGCGCCCGAGTTGAGCTTCAGCGCCAGCCAGCGGGCCAGTTCGCCATTCCCGGACGCCACCGTAATCGCGGCCGGTTGCCCGGCGGCGACTTCGGTAGCGAATGTGGGGCCGGAAACCGCCGCCAGAGGGAAATCCGCGCCCAGTTCCTCGGCGGCCACCTGGTGCGTAAGAAGCCCGCTTGCGACTTCCAGCCCCTTGGAGGCGCAGCACAGCCGAACACCGCGCGGGAGCAAGGGCTTGAGCTGGCGGAAGGTCTCCCGCAAGGCCGCGCTGGGCGTCGCCAGCAGAATGCACTCGGCGCCGCGGGCGGCGGTTTCGAGTTTCTCCACGGGTTGGACGCAGCGCGGGAGGGAAACGCCCGGAAGATATCGCTTGTTTTCCCGGTCCGACGAGAGATTCGCGACGTGCGCCCGGTCAATGTCCCAGATCTTCGCCGGCCAGCCGGCCTTGCCCAAATGGACCGCGAGCGCCGTGCCCCATGCGCCGGCGCCGACTATCGCGAACATGAAACTCGGCGGACTATTTCCGCCGGCCCCGCCCAATGATCACCGGCAGGTTTTCCCGCTGCCAGGCCGCCAGCCCCCCTTTCAGGCAGAACACCTGTTCGGAACCGTTCTTACGCAGGTCCTGCGCCAGCCGGCCGCTGGCCGAGCCGTTGTCGCACACCAGCAGGACGGTGTTGCCCGACTTGAGCTTCGGTGCGGCGGGTACGTCCACCGCCCGGATATTGCGGGCATTGGGAATATGGCCCTGGCCGAAGGCTTGCGGTTCCCGCAAGTCGAATATGGCCGCCCCCTTGTTTATGGCCTGTACCGCGACATCGGGCGCCAGCGCGCTCACGCCCATGGCCCGCAGGCGCACTTCGTTGAACAGCGCGGCCAGCAGAGTGCCCACCACGCCCAGGCTGAGCCAGGGGTGGGCGGTTGCGAATTCGATCAGGCGTCCCATTTCGGCGGAGAAATTATAACGAGGCCGATATAATTTCCGTGCCTGCCCGCTCCATACCTCCAGCAATCAACTCATCGCAAAGTCGAGTCCCTCCGCCGCAATGAGAGGCGCCATCGCAAGCCTTCTCGCCATACCCGTCCTGGTCGCCGCCCAGGATCCCGGCGAAGGCCGGGAGTTGGCCCAACTGCTCGGGCGCATCGAGGCGATCGAGCGGGAGCTCGACCAGGACATGCAGGCGAAGGGTCAGGCTGAAGCAGAACTCAGGGATGCGGAAACCGAAATCATGCGCTTGCGGGAAGAATCCGCCGAAGTTGAGCGGCAGCTCGCATTCAGCCGACAGGAACGGACCAGGCTGGCGGCCGATCTCGCCCGCAACGGAGAGGCGCACCGCCAGGCGGGGCAGGCTTTGGCGGCGTCAATGCGCCTAGCCTGGCGATCCGGCAACCAGGAAGAACTGAAGGCGATTCTGAGCGGCGAAAGCGCCGGAGAAGTGGACCGCCGGCTGGCCTGGGCCGGCATGCTGGTCCGATCCTCGGTACGGCGGGCCGGGAATTCGGCCAGATTGGCGGGAGAGCGGCGCTCGCTGACCGAGGAGTCGGGCAGTGTGGAACGGGAGCTGGCGGAACTGCAGTCGCGAAGAGCCGGGCAGATCCGCAGGCTGGAACAGGCCGCGGCCCGGCGCAGGGCCACTGTTGCGGGGCTCGCCAGGCGCATAGGCGAGGCCGGGGAAGAGATTGAGAGGCTCAGGAGCCGGGCGGCCACGCTGGCTTCCCTGGTCGAGAACCTGGGGGAGGTGGTGGAGGAGCATCCGCCCGCTGCCCTGCCCTCGATTACCGAGGCGCGCGGTCAATTGTCCTGGCCGGTCGAGGGTCGCGTTGTGCGGAGTTTCGGGGCCGGGCTGGGCGCCGGTCGGGCGAGTTGGGACGGGATCCTTCTCGAGGCTGCGGAGGGCGCTGAAGTGCGGGCGCCGCACGCCGGCCGCGTGGTGTTTGCGGACTGGGTGCGCGGGCTCGGATTTCTGCTGGTGCTGGATCATGGAGAGAACGTTCTGAGCCTGTATGCATACAATGATCGCCTGGTGGGCAAAAAGGGCGAAACGGTGGACAAGGGACAGTTGATCGCCCACGCCGGAAGTTCCGGGGGCCGCCCGCAACCCGGCCTTTATTTCGAGATACGCCGCAACGGCAAGCCCGAGGATCCGGTGCGATGGCTGAGCAGGTAAGCGCAGGAGGAATGAGCGGCGCGGAAAAGGCCGTCGGCCTGTACACCATCGTCCACAAGGAAGCGCGCCGCATCGTGCGGATCTGGGTGCAGACGATCGTCCCGCCGGCCATCACCATGTCGCTCTACTTCATCATCTTCGGACAGCTGCGCGAACGGATCGGCTCCATGTCGGGCTTCGACTACACCCAGTTCATCGCGCCCGGGCTGATCCTGATGTCGGTCATAACCAATTCCTACGGCAACGTCGTGGCCTCGTTCTTCGGCGCCAAGTTCCAGCGCCATCTTGAGGAAATGCTGGTCTCGCCCCTGCCCAACTACGTGATCATCCTGGGGCACGCCGCCGGCGGCGTGATGCGGGGCCTGATAGTGGGCCTCATCGTCACGACCGTCGCCATGGGCTTTACCGATCTCGAGGTCCGCTATCCCCTGATCGTCGTGTTCACCCTTTTCTGCACCGCAATCACTTTTTCGCTGGGCGGCATGATCAACGCCATCTTTGCGCGCAAGTTCGACGACGTGTCGCTGATTCCGGCTTTTGTCCTCACCCCGCTGACTTACCTGGGGGGCGTGTTCTACTCCGTGGACCTGCTGCCGGGGATATGGCGGACGCTCAGTCTCTTCAACCCCATCCTGTACATGATCAACGCCTTCCGCTACGGCATGATCGGCACAACCGACGTGGACCTGGAAACCGCCTTCGTCATGATGGGCGTGTTCATGTTCGTCCTGTTCGGGGTGTGCGCCGTGCTGATCCGCAAGGGCGTGGGCATACGCGAATAGCTTGCCGCTTCATGCGGCCCGGGCCTCGGAGGCGGGGCGCAGAGGCAGGGCCGGAACGGCGGCGGCGAGCAGCGCGCCGGGACCAGCGTGTGCGCTCACTACCGCGCCCAGTTCGGTCACATAGCTGGACACCAGGTTCGGGACGCTTTCCACCAGCAGTTCGTGCAGGCGTTGTCCGGATTCCGGGCGGTTGGCGTGCGCGACCGCAATCCGCAGCGGCCGGTCCTTGGGAAAGCGCTTGAGCACGTAGCGCGCAAAGCGCCCGACGCGGTCGCCGGACCGGCGCTGGACACCGCATGCCTTCACGGTTCCGTTGCGGCCGATGCCGAGCAGGGCGTCCACCTTGAGCAGGTCACTGAGCTGCTTGATGCGCGGCGAGATGCGCCCGCCGCGCACGCCGTGGGAAAGGTCCTCGATTACGCCGAAGGTTCGAGCGGCTTCCAGCAACGGCGGCAGGGCAGCAACGATCTCGTCCGCGCTGGCCCCCTCCCGCGCCCATTCGGCTGCGTGCTGGATGATGAGGCCATGGCCGATGGAAACATTGACGCTGTCCACGACTCGTACCTTCCCGCCGGCCAATTCCGACGCTACGCTGCGCGCCACGTCGGCGGTTCCGCTCACCGAGCCGGCCAGCGTGATCCATACCGACTCCGGGAAATGTCCGGCCAGAAAGCTCATTGCCCGTTCCATGTCGCCGCGCGGCGGCGTAGCGGTCTGCGCTCTCTCGCCATGGTCCTCCATCGCCCGCCACAGCCAGTTCGCCGGCAGTCCCAGCTCGTCGAGATAGCCTTTGTCGCCGACGTGTATGCGCAGCGGCGCCGTCGTGATGCGCAGTTTCCTGAGCAGTTCCGCGGGAATGTCCGCGCCGCTGTCGCAACCGATCGGAACCCCGGAGCCGTTCAGCAGCGCGAACTGCACGTGCATGTCGTCGGCCTTCTCGCTGCTGACCTCGCCATGCTCATGGGCGACGGCGAATACTTCATGCGGCTTGTCCGTGTGGATGTGCAGGCGCACGATTCGGGCGCCGCCCGCCACGACAATGGAATCGCCCAGCGGCTGGATCTCCTCGCGTATGCCGCTCGGCGTCAAATTGTGGCCGGAGATCATGCACTCGGTGCAATAGCGGAATTCCGATTCCTCGCCCATCTCGTGGGCCCGTGCTGCGCCCGCCAGGGCTCTGGCTGCGCCGACAAACTCGCCCGACTCAGCGCCCCGTCCGGTCCTGACGAGGTCCTCGATGCCGCCCAGCAGGTGCGCGAGGCCCGCCCCGCCGGCATCGACCACGCCGGCGCGCCGAAGCACTTCAAGCTGCTCCGGGGTCTTCTGCACCGCGTCATCGGCCGCTTCCCGTGCGGCCGACAAGAGGGCGGTGAGCTCGCCCTCCGGCGAAACGTTGAGCGCGCCGATACCCACCGCGCTCATTACACTCAGGATGGTTCCCTCGCGGGGATTGCTCAGGCCGTTGCGGGCGGATTCCGCCGCCGCCTTCAGCCCCAGCGCCACATCGCGGGTATCCAGGCGCGCCTTGTTTTCCCAGGCATCGGCCAGGCCCTGCAGGAACTGCGCCAGGATTACGCCGGAATTCCCTCGCGCGCCGTATAACGCTCCCCTGGCCGCGGACTGGGCCACCTCTCCGGCGCTCCGCGACGGCGATTCCGCCAGCGCCAGGATCACGGCCTGCGCCGTATGCGCCATGTTCAGGCCGGTGTCGCCGTCGGCCACCGGAAAAACATTGATGCGATCCAGCTCTTCGCGGCTGTTTTGAAGCTGCAGCATGCCGGCGGTGATGGCTCGCGCCAGCCGCCGCCCATCGAGGTAGTGAATGCCCTTCATCGGTCCATGGCCAGAACGACTTTCTTCCCCTGATGGACCAGGATCACGCCGTGGGGCGCTATTTCCAGCACCTCCGGCCCGTCATCCAGGCGTTCGCCCACGCGGTAGTTCCGTCCATTGATCTGCACGAAGCTGCGGCCGCGTTCCGGGCTGAAAAAAAGCATCTGCAGCGTAAGCGCCGGCCAGTCCGGCGGCGCCGTTTCGAGCGGAAGCCCGTCCGCCCGGGCCGCCGCTGGCTCCGGCCCGGCCGTGGCGGCGTGAGCCGGCACCTGGCCCAAGGGCTGTTCGTCTAGGGTCGAAGCGGAGAACGTGTCGACGGGAGTTGCAGAATCAAGGGTCCCGGAATCCTTCGGGCCGTCCACCATGACCGGTGCCGCCGCCGGTTCGGCTGCAGCGGACATCTGCGCGCCGCCCGTTGTCCCGGGGAGTGCTGCCGGGGATGGAGGAGCAACCAGGCGCCAGGTCAGAAAGACGCCTGCAAGGACCGGAACGACAGCGAGCGCGGCAAACAAGCCGCCCCGGCCGCCGCCCCGACGCACGGGAGGAGGGTGGGCGTACACGGGCCGGGCGAAGCGGGACCGGCGCTTCTCGGAAAGCTTGAGTGCGTCGAGGACGAAAGACATCGGGTCAGCCGGCAGCGCCGCTCCACAGGGCCCCGGCCGGCGCGCCTTGCGGCCCATAGACTTCGCGCGCCGCAAGCCGCACGAGCTGCGGGCCGATCTCATGCTCCTTGCGGACGAAAGCCCCGAGCAGGGCGCGGTCGGCCACGATATTGATGATCCTGGGGATTCCATGGGATATCCGGTGCAGTCGTCGCCTTGCGCGGGAATTGAATACCTCACGGCTTGACCCGGCCACCTGCAGCCGGTGCCGGACGTACTCGCCGGTCTCCGCGCGCGAGAGCGGCCCCAGATGACAGCGCGCGGTTATGCGTTGCGCCAGCTGCCGCAGGTCCCGCCTCGTCAGCGTCTCATGCAACTCAGGCTGGCCCACCAGCACGATGCCCAGCAGCTTGTGCCGTGCGGTTTCCAGGTTGGTCAGCCGCCGCACCTGCTCCAGCAGGTCCGCACCGAGCGCCTGGGCCTCGTCCACGATCAGGATCGTCCGCCGGCCCGAGGAATAGGTTCTCAGCAGCTTGCGGTTGAGCGCCGCGCCCAAAGAGGAGGCGTTTTCCGCCCAGCGTGGCATCCGCATCCGCAATTCGCGGCAGATCGTTTGCAGAAACTCGATGCGGGTAGCGGGCGGGTCCAGTACGATAGCGGTGTCGGTCTGTTCCGGCAGGCGTTCGAGCAGGCACCGAACCAGCATCGTCTTGCCTGTACCCACCTCGCCGGTGAGTTGGGTGAAGCCGCCGTTCTCCCGGACTCCGTACAACAGGTGGGCGAGGGCTTCGGCGTGGCGCGCGCTCAAGTACAGATAGCGCGGGTCGGGCGTAATGCTGAAAGGCCTTTCACTCAAGCCGTGAAATTGCTCGTACATGGGCCCTAGGATCCGCCTTTGTGTTCCCCTTCGCCTTGTTTCATTGTAGAGGCCGAGTGGGTGCCGCGCATAAAGCCGATCAGCCACTGCAGTCCGCCTGCGCGGTCCCCGAAATCGCCGCATGCGGCATGCATGATCGCCGTCAACTCCGCAATCCGGTCCCGCGCCGCCTTTACCCCGAAAAGTTGCACCCACGACGGCAGAGTTGCTCCGCCGCCTTGCGGCTGCTGCCGCAGGTCCGCATCCCGGTCGGCCAGGTCGTCGCGTATTTGAAACGCCAGACCGAGGGCGTCGGCGAACACCTCCAGCGAATGGCGCAAGCGCACCGGCAGATCCGGTCGCACGCAAGCGGGCGCAAGCGTCGCGGCGCGAAAAAGCGCTCCGGTCTTGGTGCGATACGCGTGTTCCAGCTCCGCGAGATCGGGCCGCTCGCCGCCGCTCAGGTCGAGGTCCTGCCCACCCGCCATGCCGGCCGATCCGGCGCATTCCGCCAGGAGTTCGATCAGGCGCACCCGAGCGCCGTCGTGGCCCTTCAGCGAGGAGTGGGTTGCCAAAACCTCCCAGGCCAGCGTCTGCAGTGCGTCCCCGACCAGCAGCGCGGTGTCCTCGCCGTACATTTTGTGAATGCTGGGCTTGCCGCGCCGGAAGTCGTCGTCGTCCATGCAGGGCATGTCGTCGTGCACCAGCGAATAGCAATGAATCAGCTCGATTGCGGCGGCCGGCGCATCGACAAGCGAGTCCGGGACACCGGCCGCCTCGGCCGCCGCATAGCAGACCAGGGGCCTCAGACGCTTTCCGCCCCGCAGGACCGCCTCGCGCATTGCGCCATGCAATCGCCTGGGCGTTGTCGACGCGCTCGGCAGAAAGCTTTCGAGCAAGGCGTTGGCCCGATCCTGGTAGCCGGCCCGCCTTTGTTCAAAGGTCTCGCTTGAATCCATGCTGTCGTCGGGTAGGTGTGGCGCGTGGTTGGTGCCGCCGCGGGGCGACTGCTGAGGAAAGAGCGAATTTTATGTCGCGCCCGCCTGCTGTTCTCCTAAAATCCCGCAAGGAGATTCTCGGCCGAGGCTTGGTGTCGTGTCACGCGAGTATGTCATGCAGGGCAGCGCCATCGCGCACCCCAACGTAGCGCTGGTGAAATACTGGGGCAAGCGGCCGGCCCGCGGCAACGTGCCGGCCATGGGATCACTGTCGCTGACGCTGGGGTTTTTGGCGACCCGTACCACTGTGCGCTTCGAGCAGGCCGAGGGGCGGGACGCGCTGACTCTGAACGGACGCCGAAACTCCAGGGACCTCGAACGGATGCAGGACTGCCTGGCGCCCCTGCGGAGCCGGGCGGCCGGGTCGGGGGCCGCGACGGTGGACTCGCGCAATGATTTTCCCACCGCTGCGGGGCTTGCCTCGTCCGCCTCCGGGATGGCGGCGCTGGCCCTGGCCGGCGCATCGGCCCTGGGTCTGTCGGAAGACCTTGCGCTGGTCGGCCGCGCGGCAATGGCCGGATCGGGTTCCGCGCCCCGCTCACTGCACGGCGGAGTCGTATTTCTGTCGATCGATCGGGAGGGAAGCTGGTCCTGCAAGTCACTGCTCGGGCCGGAGGAATGGCCGCTGAAAGTCGCGGTGGCGGTTACGCAAGCCGGACCCAAGCAAACGGACTCCCGCGCGGGCATGGAGCTTACCCGGCGCACTTCACCCTTCTACAAGGCCTGGCTCAGAAGCCAGAAGGCCGACCTTGAGGATGCCCGCCGCGCCGTGGCGCAACGCGATTTCGGGCGCCTTGCGGAGCTGTCCGAAGGCAATTGCCTGAGAATGCACGCCACCGCCATGGGCGCGTCGCCTTCCCTCGTGTACTTCAACGGCGCTACCGTGGAGTGCATGCACCGGGTCAAGGCCCTGGCGCGCGAGGGCCGGCCGGTGTTCTTCACCGTGGACGCGGGGCCGCAGGTCAAGGCGGTCTGTTTTCCGGACGTGCTTGATGAAGTATGCGATGCGCTGGGCCAGGTTCCCGGAGTGCGACAGGTGCTCCGGGGGGATCTGGGCGGCGGAGCGCGGCTCAGTCCAGGTTAGCGGTCCCCGATGCCTGCGTCCAGGGTCCACGCCCGCGCTCCGGGGAAGCTGTTTCTTTCCGGCGAGTACGCCGTGCTGCGAGGCGCTCCGGCCGTGGCTTGCGCCGTTGGGAGGCATGTACAGGCGCGGTTTCTTACCGACGATTCCGCCGAGGATCCCGAAGCCGCGCGCTGGAGGCTGGCGGCCCGGGAGATTCTGTTCCGGCATGGTCTCGATCCGGCGCCGGCCGCCCGGCCGCTTGAAATCGACAGCCAGGAGCTGTACGCGGCCGGCGGAGTCAAGCTGGGCTTCGGCTCCAGCGCCGCCGTGGCCGTAGCCGTAACCGGCTTGCTGCTCGCGGTGCAGGACCGCCGGGCCCCGACCGTCGACCGGCTGCGCATCGCCGGTGAATTGCACCGGGCGCTTCAGGGCCCGGGAGGAAGCGGCGTGGACGTGGCGGCCAGTCTGCACGGTGGGGTGATTGCGGTGGAAGGCGATCGGGTGGAGAGCCTGCGCTGGCCCGGCGGCCTTTACTGCGAGGTGGTCTTCACCGGCCGGGACGCGGACACCGCCGACGCCATCGGTCGTTTCCACGACGCGATGCGGAGTGGGGAACGAGCGGCCGTGAAGGACCTGTGCGTTGCCGCGCACGCGGCCAGGACCGCCTGGAATCGGAGCCCGGAAGCGATCCTGGCTGCGGTGCAGGAGTACGCGGCGGCCTGGCGTGAACTGGATCTCTCGGCCCGGCTCGGCGTTTTCAGTCGCGAGCATCGGCGATTGGAAAGCCTGGCGCGCGCCGCCGACTGCGTATACAAGCCGTCCGGCGCCGGTGGCGGCGACTGCGGGATTGCCTTCTCGACCGATCGGGAGAAGCTGCTTGCCTTGCGCGAGGCTGTCCGGAGCGCGGGGTTCCTGCCGCTGGCGGTCGATCTTGGCGTAGAGGGCTTACGCGTCCGGCGTCAGTCCGGCCACACGTAGCGCTCCACGCCCTAGTCGGTCACCTCCACCGTAATGACTTCGGACATTACCGGCGGGTCGTGCGGGATGTGGAGGTCGTCGCCCAGCAGCAGCTGCAGTGTATGGGTTCCGGGCGCCAATGACAGCTCGACGCTGGTCTGGGCCAGGCCGAAGTGCATGTGGGCGTCGTCGGTGATGATGGGCAGGTCCATGCGCGGCAAGGGGGTGTTGACCAGCAGGTGATGATGTCCCGTGTTCTCCCCGATTTCCCCTGCAGGCAGCAACTCCATGCCCTCCAGTCCGAACTCCACGACGAAAGGCGAAGTCAGCGCGGCGCCGTCCCCGGGAGAGACGAACCATACGCGCGCGCTTTCGGGCGAGGGCTTGCGCGGAGGCAGCGCGACTTCGGGCGCCGGCGCCGGCGCAGCAGCGTTCGGCGCGGCCTCTTCCTGCGGCTCGGGGCCTCCGCAGGACCACAGAAGAGTCGCTGCCAGCAGCGTTGCGAAAGCGGATTTGTGCATGGGCAAAGCAATTGCCTTGGAAAAATGGATCATAGGCTGACCTCCCGGGCCTTATAACATCAGATCGCTCGCCGCCGCCCGCTCGGCAAGTAATTCTTCGCTCGTGGTGCGTATTTTCTCCCTCGAGAACTCGTCCAGGTCCAATCCCCGCACGATTTCGCAGGCGCCGTCTTCGCAGCGGACGGGATAGGAGAAAAACACCCCCTCGGGCGATCCGTAACTGCCGTCGCCGGGCACCGCCATGCTCACCCAGTCGCCGGCGGGCGTGCCGTGCGCCCAATCCCGCATGTGCTCGATGGCGGCGTTGGCGGCCGAGGCCGCGCTGGACGTGCCGCGCGCCTTGATTACGCTGGCGCCCCGCTGCTGCACGGTGGTTATGAATTCACCCCGCGCCCAGTCCTTCCCGACCAGTGCGGTAGCCGCCTCGCCGTCCACGGTCGCCTGCGACAGGTCCGGATACTGCGTGGCGGAATGATTGCCCCAGATCGTCATGCGCCTGACCGTGCTGACATGGTGGCCGGTCCGCGCCGCCAGTTGCGCGCAGGCGCGATTGTGATCCAGTCGGGTCATGGCCGAAAAATTGTGCGGATCAAGGTCCGGCGCGTTCGATGAGGCGATCAGGGCATTGGTGTTGGCGGGATTGCCCACCACGAGGACCTTGGCGTGCTCGTCGGCCTGCTCGTTGAGGACCGCTCCCTGCCTTGAGAATATGCGCGCGTTCTCGGTCAGCAGGCCGGAGCGCTCCATGCCGGGACCACGTGGCTTTGCGCCGACGAGGAAAACATAGTCGGCGCCGCGAAATCCCTCCTCCAGGCGATCCGTGGCCACCACCTCCTCGAGCGAATCGAAGGCGCAATCCTCAAGCTCCATTGCAACCCCTTCCAGCGCCTGCATTGCTGGAGCGATTTCGACCAGCCGCAGCGTTATCGACTGGCCATGGCCAAGAAGTTGCCCCGAAGCGATGCGGAACGCGAGCTGGTAACCGATCTGGCCGGCGGCCCCGGTGATGGCGATCTGCGTGGATGCTGACATTTTTCTCAGGCTTCAATCAGAGGACGGGCATTGTATCGCCGACGCATCCAATTGGGGGGTCAGCGGCATCTATGTAGCGAGTTTGAAACACGGCGTGCGGCCTTGAACGGGAGCGGCCGTCGACAGAGAGGAGCACAGCGATGACTTACCGAACAGCACTTTTCCCCGCCCTGGCCTGCGCGTTCGCCCTGGCCGCGGGCCCGGCGGGCGCCGGAGTGGTTTCCGCCGCCGGAACGGCAACGGAAATGGAACGGACATCAAACGACGAGATCAGGGAACTGAAGGAACTGCTGGTTGCCCACGGGATCCCCCCGGCGCGGCATCTGGCCGCGGAAATCAGCCGGGAAATAACCGACAGCAATCGCGAGACCGCGACGGCCGCCCTGTTCCGTCCGCCCGCGGCGCATCCACCGGGAACCGCGCCGACGCCCACGGCGGTCGCTCAGGCCAGGGAAGCCGGGGCCGTTGAACCCGCCCGCGCAAGCGCGCCGCGCGAAACCCCTTCACCTGTTCGCAGCTTGCTGCGAAAGGTCTTGCGTTTCCTGAATTTCGCGAACTAGGAGGCGAGACGCTTTCGCCCCCGGGTATTCCGGGCAAACCTAGTCGTCGCTCTGGTTGATTTCATTCCACAGGCGGATCTGCTCGTTCATCTGGTTCGCCAGTTGCTGCTCACGATCCACGGAACTGTCATACCGCCTGACGAATAGCTCCTTGCGTTCGTCGGTCTGGGAGTCCTCGTCCAGAGATTCGAAGTCGTCTTCAAGACACTTCCGATAACCTTCCAACGCAGTCTGAAATTCCCGAAACTCGGCGATCGCGGCCCTGAATTCATCCAGAGTCATTTCCTCCGCATTCGGCGTCGTGGGCTCGTCGGGGTAGTCGCACCCGGCCCAGGCGGCTCCACCGGCCAGAACCAGAGTCATTACGGAAAGTGTGGCGATACGTTGCATTGTTTCCTCCTTCGAACAACCCGCTCGTTCGGCGGGCAGCGCGGCATTGCCCGTGCGCCGATGGGCCGATGCCCGGCCATTATGCCCGAAGGCCCTGCCCCATGGCCCGTTGCCGGTGCGCTTACAATTGGCTGCCGCACAGCGCCGCCATCGCGTGGATTCACCGACACGTCACCTCCCGAAATGCAACATTACCGTCCAGGCGCGGCGTCCTCCCGGTAGGTCTGTCTCACGGAGCGCGGAGCGCCAATGCAAGGCGCAGTCATCAGGCAACGAATAAAGCGGCTTGGCCGGCAGCAGCTTTCGGGCGGGCTCAGGGGCGTCGAGCGGGAATGCCTGCGCGTTACCCCGGCCGGACGGGTGGCGCCGACGCCGCATGGCGAGGAACTCGGGTCGGCCTTGACGCACCGCTATATAACCACGGACTTTGCCGAGGCGCTGCTTGAACTGATAACCCCTCCCGTGAAATCCACCCACGACGTCAGCGACTGGCTTGCGGCGCTGCACGAATTCGTCCTGTCGCAACTGGACGGCGAGCAGCTTTGGGCGCCCAGCATGCCGCCCGCGATTACCTCCGACAGGCAACTTCTGCCGGCCCGTTACGGAAGCTCCAATATCGGCATGCTCAAGCACATTTACCGTCTGGGGCTGGCCAACCGCTACGGGCCGCGCATGCAGGCCATTGTCGGCGTCCATTTCAATTATTCGCCGCCGCCCGATTTCTGGAGATCGCTGCCGGACCTGGAGAGCCCGCCTTCCGGGATCGTCGCGAAGCGCTCCTCCTGGATCATGGGCCAGATGCGAAACGTGCGGCGACTCGCCTGGCTGCCCACATATCTTCTTGGGGCCTCGCCGGCGTTTCACGACACTCTTTCACAGGTGCGCACGGCGGACCTGAAGAAGGGTCGCAAGGGCACGCTCTACGCTCCCGAGGCGACCTCGCTGAGGATGAGCAGCCTGGGCTACACGAGCGCGCTGCAGGCGGGCCTGGTCATTTCCGCCGACAGCCTTCACGAATACGTTCGCGACCTGGAGGCGGCGGTCCATGCCCGGCATGCTGCGTACGGCAAGATCGGCGTGCGCGTGCGCGGCCGGTACCGGCAATTGTCGGACAGCGTCCTGCAGGTCGAGAACGAGTATTACTCGGCGGCGCGGCCCAAGCGCCGGATTCGCAGGGGGGAGCGAGCGGCAACGGCGTTGCGGAGGCGAGGAGCGGAGTATCTCGAATTGCGGCTGGTCGATGCGGATCCGTTCGATCCGCTGGGCGTCAGCGAGGCATCCATGCGTTTCCTGGAAGCCTTTCTTCTTTATTGCCTGTTGGAGGAAAGTCCCCCGATGGCTGCCGAGGAATACCTGGCCTGCGTATCGAACCTCGACCATACCGCGTGGCGCGGACGCGCCAGGGGCATCCGCCTGATCCGCAACCGGAGGCGGATTAGACTCGACAACTGGGGTCTTGAGGTGTGCAGGGCGATGAGACCGGTGTGCGAAGCGCTGGACGGCGGGGCGGGAGGCGAATATTCGGCCGCGCTCAAGGCGGCCAGGGCATCTCTGCGCGACCCCGGACTTACCCCGTCGGCAAAGGTGCTGGAGGAACTGGGCAACGCGGGCTGGGACCATCAGGCCTGGGGCATGGAGAAGGCCCGCCTGGCCTCGCGTCCGCCCCGGACGAGGCCCAATTCCGCCCGGCGACGGGCCTTGAAGGACGAAGCGCCGGCCTCGCTCGCGAGGCTCAGGTCCATGGAATCCGCGCCCGAGCCTCCGTTTGACGAATTTCTGGCCCGATACCTGGACGGGGGCTGACCGGATGTCCCCGCAGGCCCGCCGCAAGCGCCACCCGGCCTCGCTACCGGCCGACAAGCGGCGCAATATCCGCTTTTCCAAGACGGAAGTTTCCTTGAGGCAGGACGTGCATCAACTCGGCGGCCTGATCGGCGCCATGATCCAGGATCGAGGCGGCGCGGAACTATTCGAGGCCGTTGAATCGGCGCGCAGTCTGGCCATTGCGCGCCGCAACGGCGACGCCGGCGCGCACGACCGACTGGAGGAATTGCTCGCCGGCCTGGACGACAGCCGGGCCCAGGACGTCTCGCGCGCCTTCGCCACCTGGTTTCAGGCCACGAATACCGCCGAGCAGTTGCACCGGGTTCGCCGCCGCCGCGCCTACCTGTACGACGCCAGCCGGCCGCAACGGGGCGGACCCGAAGCGGTGTTTCAACAGCTTCGCAAGGACGGGACGGACCTGGCGGGCGCCGTAGGGCTTCTGAACACGATCCGGCTGCATCCGGTGTTTACCGGACACCCGACGGAGCCCACGCCCACCGCGGTGCTGCGCCAGCAGCGTGAAATCGCATTGAACCTCGAGGAACTCAAGAATTCCGACGCCGCTCCGCGGCAGGTCGATGCGCTGTTGCGGGCGATGCAGCAAAAGATCACCGCGATCTGGCACTGCGAGGAACATCCTCACGAGGAAACCACGATTGCGGCGGAATTGCAGCAGTTGCTCTATTTCGTGACCGAAGTGATCTACCCGGCGTTGCCGGACTTCTACGACTCGTTGACGGAGGCCATGGCGATTGCGTTCGGAGAAGGGGCCCGGGACGCGCACATCTCAAGCCTGCTTCGCTTTCATTCGGCCATCGGCGGGGACCTGGAGGCGGACGTGGAAATCACGCCACGCTTCATCCGGCAGCTCTTCGACCGGCAACGGCTGGCGGTTCTGAACCTGTACCGCGAAGAATGTCTGCAGCTTGCCGAGACGCTTACCCATTCCGCCCGGCGCATTGACGCGGGGGGCGAAATCCGGCGGCGAATAAGGGTCTATCGCGAGCATTTCCCGGACGTGTACGCTGAACTCGGGCCGGACCAGCGGGACATGCCCTATCGGCTCCTGCTCCTGTTGATGGCGGCGCGCCTGGAGGCTACGGCGCTGGACAGCGCCTTCCACTATGACTACGAGCACGAGTTGCTTGACGACCTGGAGGTGCTCACGGACAGCCTCATCGAGCACGGCGGAATGTACGCCGGAAGCCAGGGCGTGCAGCGGCTGGTTCGGCGCGTGGAAACCTTCGGCTTCCACCTGCTGTCGGTGGAATTTCGCCAGCGGGCCGTAGTCCTGCGGCGTGTTCTGGGGAAGGCGTTCGGCGCAAAGCGGTGGGATACGCCCGCGGCGCGGCTGAAGTGCCTGAGCCAGGCGCTGGAGCGGGACCTTGGCCGCCCCGAGGACCTGGGCAATGAGGGCTTGCGGGCACTGGCGGTGTTCGACGCCCTGCGTTACCTGAGGGGGCGCTACGGCAGGAACGCGTTGGGCGGACTGCTGCTGGGCGGCGTCAAGGAGCCCGCGGATGTGCTCGGCGCGCTGCTGCTGGCGCGCTGGGCCGGATTTGAAAGGGCCGACGGGCACACGCCCCTGGACCTGATACCGGTGTTCGAAAGCGATATGGACGCCCGTCAGTGCGCTCGCGTTATCGGACAGTTGCTGAAGGAACCTGCGTATCGCCGACACCTGGAGAAGCGAAGCAGGCGGCAGTTCGTGATGGTGGACCATGCGCGCTCGAGGTTGGTGTTCGATCTTCCGTCCGAGCAATGGTCGATACGCGGGCTGCAGAAGGCGGCGCTGGGGGCGGTAACGGACTCAGGAATAACGCCGGTGCTGCTGCAGGCGCGGGGAAGCGCCTATGAGCGCAGTGGCCGGCGCAGCCTGCTGGCCGATATTCCGCCGGAACAGCTTCGGCAGCCCTTCAGGTACGCTGAGGCCGGCGAACGGGCCGGGTTGCGCTACGGCATGCGGGGCATCGTTTTGCGGTCGCTGGAACTTGCGGTCGGGGAACTGCTGCTGGCCAGGGCCCGTAGCGGAGGAACGGAAACCGTTCAGCGAGCGGAGGAACTGGTGGAATGCCTGGCCAGGGCGAGCGTCAGGGCTCACAGCGAATTCCCGGGCGGCCCGCGTGGCATGGCCGATTATTTCGAACTTGCCACGCCGGCGGACCTTCTGGCGCGTATGCCCACCACGGCAAGGCGCAGTGGCATGCGCGAGGGAACGGCGGTGGAACTGCCCCGTCCGCTGGTGACTTTCTGCTGGGCCCAGAGCCGCAATCTGTTGCCGGGCTGGTACGGGTTCGGCACCGGTTTTGTCGACGCCATGGAAGAATTCGGGGCAAGGTTCATTCGCGGCCTGGCCCGCGACTGGCCCTATCTGCAAGGCATGCTCCGGGACCTGGAACTGGCGCTGGCTCGTTCCGACCTCGAAATTGCCCGAGGCTATTCACGCCTGGCCGGCGACCTGCACGAAGCTTGTTTCTCCGCCATTCAGCGGGAGCATGAACGAACGCTGGACGGTCTGATGAGCATACTGGGTCAGAAGGTCCTGCTTGAGGACCAGCCCGCATTGCGGCGTTCGATCCGGTTGAGGAATCCTTACGTGGATCCGATCAACCTGTTGCAGGTACGGCTGCTGTCCCGATGGCGGGCGAACGGCCGTGTCTGTTCCGGTGAGCTCTATGCGGCGCTCAAGTCCACGGTTTACGGCATCGCCCGCGGCGTGCAGGAGGCCACCTGACCGCTCAGTCGCCGCGCAGCACGCTCATCAGGGGCGCATTCAGGGCGCCGCGCACGGCAAGCATTCCGGCCAGGCCGATCAGCACCGCGCCTGCTGCCACTCCCGAGGCCAGCAGCAGGGGGTCAAGGCTGTAGTCGAGCTCGAAGACCCGGTCGGCCAGCAGCAGCCCCAGCGCGCTGGCCGCGCCAGCGCCCAGGAGCCCGGCCACGGCGCCCAGCACGCCGAACTCCACCGCGAGGCTCCGCAGTATGACCCCCCTGCGCCCGCCGAGGGTTCGCAGCACGGCGGTTTCCACCGAGCGCTCTCCGCGATTCGAGCGCACTGCGGCAAGGACCACGACCACGGCCGCCAGCAGGCTGAAGGCGAACACGAACTGCACCGCCAGGCCGGCGCGGTCCAGTATCCGCCGCGCCTGACCGATGATCGCGTCCAGGTCGATGATGGTCACTCCGGGATAGCGCTTGAGCAGGGACATCAGGATCCGTCCTTCCTCCTGCGGGATGTAGGCGCTGGCAATCATCGTGTGCGGAAGATCGGCGGCATCCGGCGAGAGCATGAGCTGGAAGTTCGGGTCGAAGGTGTCCCAGTCGACGCTGCGCAAATTGCTGAGTTCCGCCTGCAGGGCCACGCCGCCGACGTCGAAGGTCAGGCGGTCGCCGAGGTCCACTCCCAGGCGGGCCGCGGTCTGCGAGTCGGCCGACAGTTCCGGCGGCCCCGCGTGGGCTTCATCCCACCACTCGCCGCGCACTACCCGGTCGCCCCTGGGGATGCCGGCCGACCAGGAAACGTTGGAGGCACGTTCGATGAAGCGGCGGCCCTCGGGGTAAGGCAAGGGCCACTCCCCGGCGGGGATTCCATTGATTTCCGTAAGCCGGGCCCTTATGAAAGGCAGCGCCTCGGACAGGTCCGGGACACTTTCGCCGAGCAGGTCGCGCATGCCCGGCCATTCCTCGGGCGCGATGTTGATGAAGAAGTAGTTGGGCGCGTCTTCGGGCATGGATTGGCGCCAGGCGTCCAGCAGGTCGGTTCGCATAAGGCCCAGAAGCAGCACGGCCATCAGGCCCAGGCCGAACCCGGCGACCTGCGCCACGCTCTCTCCGCCGCCGCGGCGGATATTGGCCAGGCCGTGCCGCCAGGCCACCCCGCCGGCGCCCCGCACCGCCGACAGCGCCCGGACAAGCAGCCACCCCAGCAGCATGCCCGCGCCCGCCGTCACCGTCAGGCCGAGGCTCATCCACAGCGCCAGTTCGGCGTCGCCGGCCAGCAAGACGACAATGAGCAGGATCGCCGCGATCGGCGCGCCCTGGCGCAGCAGCGGCCCCGGCCCCCGCATCGGCAGGTCCTGCCGAAGAACACGAAGCGGAGAGGTCCTTGCCAGGCTGCGCAGCCACGGGACCACGCAGGCGCCGGTGACCGCAATGGCGATCGCCGCACCGGGCAGCAGGCTGCGCAGGCTTGCCGGAGGCAGGCTCAGATTGATGACTTCGCGCGCGTAGGCTGAAAGCGCAAGGTGGGCGGCGTAACCGGCAATGCTGCCCATGCCGATTCCCAGCGCCGACACGATGAGGACCGGGATCAGGGAACGCCGAAAGACCTGACCCTGCGTGGCGCCCAGGCATTTCTCCAGCGCCGCGGTCACCAGTCGCCGGCGCGTATAGCTGCGCGCGGCGAGGACCGTAGCGACGGCCGACAGGATTACGCTCACAAGCGCCGCCAGCGCCAGGAAACTTCCCGCCCGGTCCACGGCGGAAGCGAGTGTCTCGCTCGCCTCCTCGAGGTTCTGGATGCGCTCGTCGGAACGCAGGCCGTCCTCCTCTGCCGCGCGGAATTCAAGCACCCGGTCCTTTGGTCCGGCGAACAACTGCCGGTAGGAGACCCGGCTGCCGGGGCGCACCACGTCCATCTCCGGGACGTCCGTCAGGTTGGCCAGCACCGTCGGACCGAGCTGCTGAAAACCGGTTCCGGGGTCCGGCCGGTAGCGCAACACGCGCGTGGCGCGCAGGTCCTTCGATCCGACGCGCATGCTGGCGCCCACGTCGATGTCCAGTTGCGCGAGCAGGGCCGCGTCCACCCATGCTTCGCCCGGCGGCGGAATGCCTTCCGCGACCGTGTCGACGCCATAGGGTTCCGCCGAAGTGCGGACCTCGCCGCGCAGCGGATAATCGCCGGTAACCGCCACCACCGAACTCAAGGCGGTCATTTCGCCGGCCACCGCCACCGTGGCGAAGGACCAGGTCTCGGCGCTTTGCAGGGAATAGGCGCGGGCCCGCTCAAGCCGCGCGGCGTCGGGCCGGACCGGGGCGGCGACCGCCAGGTCGGCAGCCAGCACTTCGGCCGCCTGCTGCCGCACCGCCGCGCCTATGCGCTCGGTAAGGAAACTCACCGCGGCGACCGCGGCGACCGAAACGGTGAGCGCCGAGAGCATCACGGTGAATTCGCCGGCGCGGAGTTCGCGCAGCCACCTTCGCCATCGTGTTGAGCTCGCAACGGTCATCGCGGCGGGAACTTTCGCATATACTGCACGCCCGCTCAAGGCAAAGCCGCAAGTTCAGGGGCCGCCGCGCCAAGTGAAAGTCCATTTCCTGCCCTGCCTGGCCGTGGCCGCGCTTACCGCGTGCGCTGCCGAGGACCCGCAAATGTCCGTAGACCAGACACCCGTCGAGCCGCCGGTCGCGGACCGCCGTTCCCATTCCTACAGCCATCACGGCTACACCATCGAGGATCCCTACCACTGGCTGAAGGACCCGGGTTACCCGCAGGTGGATGATCCGGACATCCTGGCCTATCTGAAGGCGGAAAACGCCTACTTCGAGAGTGTGATGGCGCCGCGCCGGGAGCTGGTGGACACGCTGTTCGAGGAAATCAAGGCGCGCCAGAAACCCGACGACGCCGGCGTGCCCTTCAGGGACGGGGACTGGTACTACCGGTGGCATTTCGAGAAAGGCGGGCAGTACCGCATCTGGCGGCGTTGGCCGGCGCGAGACGCCGGCGCGCCGGATTCTCCCGGCGCAAAAGCCGAAACCATATTGAACGAAACGGAGCTGGCGGCCGAGCATGACTACTTCCGGCTCGGCGCCCTGTCGGTAAGCCACCGCGGCGACCTGCTGGCCTACAGCACCGATACCGACGGCTCGGAGCGTTACCGGCTGTTCATCAAGGACCTGAAGACGGGCGAGCTGCTGGAGGGCGCGATCGAGAACACTCTGGGCGGAGCGGTCTGGGCGGCGGACGATTCCGCATTGCTTTACGTGGTCGTGGACGAGAACTGGCGTCCCCACCAGGTGCGCAGGCACGTGCTGGGCCACCCCGCGAAAAGCGACTCCATCGTCTATGAGGAGCGCGATCCCGGCTTCTTCGTGCGCCTGTCGGAATCGGCCTCGGAGCAGTACGTATTGATCCATACCGCCGGGCACACGTCGTCCGAAGCCTACGTCATTCCTGCCGATGCGAGCGACGCGGAACCACTGCTGGCGGCGCCCCGCCGCGCCGATCACGAGTACTTCGTGGATCACCAGGAGGACCGGTTCGTGATCCGCACCAACGACCGGCACAGGAACTTCCGCCTGGTGATCGCTCCCGGCGACGATCCTTCGGAGGACAATTGGAAGTCGCTGCTGGAAGGAAACGACGAACTCTACGTTCGCGGGTTTGACGTTTTTGCCGATTTCATCGCGGTGGTGGAGCGCACCAACGGCCTGAACGCAATCCGGCTCATCGGGAGGGAAGGAGCCACTACCCACGTGGAGTTGCCTGAAACCGTCGGCTCGGTAAGCCTGGGCGACAATGCGGAGTTCCGGACGCGGACACTGCGGCTGGAGTATTCGTCGATGATCACGCCTCCCACGGTCTTCGATTACCGGGTCGATTCCGGCGAGCTCACGGCCCTCAAGGTTCGCGAGATACCCAGCGGCTACGCGAAGGAGCAGTACGTTACGGAACGGCTCACGGCGCCCGCCCGCGACGGCGCCGTGATTCCCGTATCGCTCGTGCGGCGTACGGACACGCCGGCGGATGGCGGCGCACCGCTGTATCTGTATGGCTACGGCGCTTACGGGTCGGCCGTCCCGCCGTCATTCTCGACCAGCCGGCTGTCGCTTCTGGACCGCGGCTTTATCTTTGCGATCGCCCACATTCGCGGTGGCGACGATCTCGGCTACCACTGGTACGAAGCCGGCAAGCTGGACCGGCGGACCAATACCTTCAACGATTTCGTGGACGTAGCGCGCTTTCTCATCGAAGCGGGTTACGCAGCGAAAGGCCGCATCGCGATAGCCGGCGGCAGCGCCGGCGGGGAACTCATGGGCGCGGTCGTCAACCAGGCCCCGGGGCTGTGGGGCGCGGTGGCGGCCCACGTGCCGTTCGTGGACGTACTCAATACGATGCTGGATGAATCGCTTCCGCTTACGCCCACGGAATGGCCGGAGTGGGGCAATCCGATCGAGGACCAGGCCGCGTTCGAGCTGATCCGGTCCTACTCCCCGTACGACCAGTTGATTGCCCGCGAGTATCCGCCGATGCTTGTGACTGCCGGGTTGAACGATCCGCGGGTGACCTATTGGGAACCGGCCAAGTACGTGGCCAGGCTCAGGCGGCTGAAGACCGGCGACAGCACGCTGTTGCTGAAGACCAATATGGGCGCCGGCCACGGCGGCAAGTCCGGGCGCTATGACTCGCTCTACGAAGTGGCCGAGGAATACGCTTTCATTCTCTGGTCGCTGGGGTTGGCCGACTAGGGACTGGCGCGGCGCTTGACGCCGGTTTCGCTCAGTATGGTGCTGGAGATTTCCTCGATGGAGCGATGCGTCGTGTCGATGTAGCTGATTCCGTGCTGCCTGAACATCCTCTCGGCGCTGCGCAGTTCGAAACGGACCTGACTTGATGAGGAATAACTGCCCCCGGGGCGCCGTTCGCGGCGGATCTGGATCAGTCGTTCCACCGAAATCGTGAGCCCGTACAGCTTCTGACGGTGGTCCAGCAGCGGCTTCGGCAGCCGGCCCGATTCCATGTCGTCCTCGGTGAGCGGGTAGTTGGCGGCGAAGACCCCGTATTGCAGCGCCAGGTACAGGCAGGTGGGCGTCTTTCCCGACCGCGAAACCCCGGTAAGTATCAGGTCGGCCTCGTCGTAGTGGATGATGCCGTGGCCGTCGTCGGAGTCCATCGCGAAGTGAGTTGCGTCAATCCGGGAGTTGTAGCTGGACGCGTCCGACATCCCGTGCGTTCGCCCCAGGGTATGCGAAGACTGAACGCCGAGTTCCTCCTCCAGAGGCGCCAGGAACTCCGCGAAATAGTCGAGAACCAGCCCCCTGGAGCGCAGCAGTGGTGCGCGGATCGCGTTATGCACAAAGCTGGTGAAGACGATCGGCCGGCAACCGGTGCGTTCGGCTTCCCAGTCGATTCGCCTCGCAACCTGGACCGCCTTCTCGACGCTGTCGACGAACGGGACCGTTATCGGGACGAATTTGATTTCGTCAAACTGCGTAAGGAGGCTGTGGCCGAGCGTCTCGGCGGTGACGCCGGTGCGATCGGACACGAAAAATACCGTTCGCTCTGCCATACTACGCTATCGGGTTTGGGGGCGAGCGGGAGTATAGCTTGCGCGAGTACGTCATCGGCCTTTCGGCCATCGGCAAGGACGATCTGGACCGTGTCGGCGGGAAGAACGCGTCGCTGGGCGAGATGATCGCCCACCTCGACGAACTGGACATACGGGTCCCCGACGGTTTTGCCACCACTTCGGAAGCGTTCTCCGATTTCCTCTACCGGGACGGGCTGGGCGAGGCCATCCACGGCATGCTGGACGGCCTGGACGTGGACGATGTCGAATCGCTTGGACGGACCGGCGCTCAAATACGCGAACTGATCGGCAAGGCGCCGCTGCCCGCCGGCCTTGAGCGGTCGGTCCGCTCGGCTTTCGAGCGGCTCTGCGACGGCGCGGAAATCGGCGTCGCGGTGCGTTCCTCGGCAACGGCGGAGGACCTGCCGGAAGCGTCTTTCGCCGGACAGCAGGACACGCTGCTCAACGTGCGCGGGCCGGACAACGTCGTTGAGGGAATACGCGAGATTTACGCCTCGCTGTTCAACGACCGGGCCATCGCCTATCGCGTTCACCAGGGATTCGATCACCGCCGGGTTTCGCTCTCGGTGGCCGTGCAGCGCATGGTTCGCAGCGACCTGGCCTGTTCCGGCGTGCTCTTCACACTGGATACCGAGTCGGGGTTTCGCGACCTGGTGCTGATTTCGTCAAGCTACGGACTGGGCGAAACCGTCGTTCAGGGAGCGGTCAATCCGGACGAGTTTTACGTCTACAAGCCCGGTCTTGCCCGCGGCCGGCAGGCCGTGATCCGGCGCAACCTGGGCAGCAAGGCGCTGAAGATGGTCTATGCGGACGCCGACGGAGGGCGGGTTGCCACCGTGGAAGTCCCGAGGGAGCTGCGGGACCGGTTCTCGCTCTCCGACGCCGACGCCGAGGAATTGGCCAGGCAGGCTGTTGCGATCGAACGGCACTACGGACGGCCCATGGACATCGAGTGGGGCAAGGACGGCGCGGACGGCCACCTGTACATCCTGCAGGCCCGACCGGAGACGGTGAAGAGCAGGGCCGACCAGACGCTGGTGCGGTTCGAGCTGAAGGAACGTTCGAAGGTGCTGAGCAGCGGGCGCAGCATCGGTCAGCGCGTGGGCGCCGGCGTGGCCAGGATCGTGTCCAGCGTGGAGCGGATGAATCTCATTCAGCCCGGCGACGTGCTGGTGGCGGACATGACCGACCCCGACTGGGAGCCGGTCATGAAGCGGGCGGCGGCGATTGTGACGAACCGTGGCGGGCGCACCTGCCAT
>CAYMQG010000070.1:0-16092 GCA_964392625.1 uncultured Gammaproteobacteria bacterium
CTTCGTGGAGTTCGACGAGTTCCGCGAACAGGCCGTGTTCACGGGCGGAAACCCGTCGGTGGCCGGCAACCAGACGCCCAACGCGTCCAAGCACATGGCGAACGTGTTCGCCCGCTATGAATGGCCGGTCGGCGCCAACACCGCCTACATCCGGATGGACTACTCCTATGCCAGCCGCAAGTACGCGCAGATCTTCAACCACGCGCACAGCGGCGACCAGAACCTGATCAACCTCAAGCTGGGTCTGGACGTGGATCAATGGGAGCTGGGGCTGTTCGTGCGCAATCTCACCGACGACCGCACGCCAACGACAGTCATCCGTTTCGTGGACTTCAAGAACATCCTGCCGCGTGGCGACAGCGCCCGCACGTCGGGCTTCGTGCGCGCCTTCCAGTATCCGATGGCGGACCCGCGGCAGATCGGGTTCACCGCAACCTACGTCTTCTGATCCGATGCATGGGAACGAGGGCGTCTCGCCCTCGTTCCCCGGCGGTCAGATGGGGAGGGTCATGCCCAGCCAGCGGCCGATGGAGAGCGCCGGGGTAAGCATCATCCCGGGCGCGAACGTTGAGCCCAGCGTGGTGCCGGACCCGAGGACCTCGCCGGCGGCATAGAGGCCCGGGATGGGCTCCTGATTGCCGCGCACGACCTGGTGGCCCTTGTTCACGACCACGCCGGCCGACGAAGTGGCCGAACTGCCCAGGTGGGTGATGGCGTAGAAGGGCGGCTGCGCTATTGGCGCCGGTAAATGCTCCCTTCCGAACGCGTCCTTGCCGCCTGCAACCGCCCTGTTGTAATCGTTGACCGTCTGCGCCAGGCCCGCGGCGTCCAGGTCTGCCGCGGCCGCCAGCTCGTCAAGGCTGTCGGCGCGCGCGAACATGGAGTGGTTTTCGCAGTGGGCCAGAAACTCTTCCCGGCTGAACTGCGGCAGTCCGGGTGGCGCGGTGTTGAGGATGTTTTCGTCGAAAACGATCGCATAGCGCAGGCGCGGCAGACGCAGAACGGCCTGCGCGCGGGGGCGCACAAGCGGTTCGTCCTCGCGAATGAATCGTTCGCCCGACCCGTTGACCCAGATTTCCCAGGGAAGGCGCTCCTGCGGCACGGTCGCGAAGCGCGCATAGACCTTGGCGGGAAATTCTCCCGCCGTCAGGATGGAGCCGGTCCCGGCCCGATGCAGCCGCTGTCCGCGCAGCCAGGCGCCCGCGGAAACGGCCAGTTCCAGGCCGTCGCCCAGTGAATGCGGCCAGGAACCCGCGGCGTAGGCGGGATGGCCGGTCAGCAGTTCGAACATGTCCGGGTTCATTGCATAGCCGCCGCTGGTGAGCAGCACGTAACGGCCGCGGAAGGTCCACTCTTCATCGCCGCTGCGCGCCCGGACGCCTTCCACCGCACCCGAATCGGACATCAGAAGGCCGGTCACGCGGGTATTCGTGCGGATCGCGATATTGCCCTGCGGCATCTCCCGATCAAGTTCTTCCAGGACTACCTTGACAAGCGCCTTGCCGGCTGCCTCGGCCCAGAAATAACGCGGCACGCTGTAGCCGGAGCGGCCGGGCGCGGCGCCCGTTACAGGGTGGTCGGGAAGCGGAACGAGTCCGTTGTCGAGCAGCCAGTTCAGCGTGTCCGGCGCGTTGTCCACCGTGCGTCGAACAATGTTTGGGTCCGCCTCGCCGAAGGTGATTTCCATGACGTCTTCGTAGTGGCGGTCCGGCGAATCGGATATGCCCTTGGCATCCTGCAGCCGGGTGCCGGCCGCGCTGACCTGCCCGGAGGCCATGTTCATCGTCCCGCCCGGCGTATCGGCCGCTTCCAGCATCAGGACATTCGCGCCTCGCCTGGACGCATGAATGGCGGCCGGCAGTCCGGCCGTGCCGGCGCCCACTACGATGTAGTCCCAATGCGCCTGGAGCAATGTGCCGGCGCGCACGGCCGGAGTCATCATCGTCAGGGCGGCGCCTGCGCCTTTAAGCAGTTCTCGGCGTTTCACAGCCGCGCAGTGTACATGCCGCCGCCATTCCCGGGACTTCATGGACGCCAGCGCGCCTGCGCGGCCAGCAGTTCGCGGGTGTATTCGTGCCGCGGAGCGTTCATGACCGCCGACGCAGGGCCCTGTTCGACAATCCTTCCGCGGCGCAGAACGATCACGCGGTCGCCGATTTCCGCGGCCAGCGCCAGGTCGTGCGTTATCAGCAACAGCGCCAGCCTGCGCTCTTCGCGGATGTCCCTGAGCAGCGCCAGGATCCGGGCCTGGGTGCGAATGTCCAGCGCAGACAGCGCCTCGTCGGCAAGCAGAAGGCGCGGGTTCATCGCCAGCGCTCGCGCCAGCGCGATTCGCTGGCGCTGGCCCCCGGAAAATGCCGTCGGGCGCCGGTCCATCTGCGCCGGATCCAGACCGACGCGGCTCAGCAGCGCGGCCACGCGGGCCTCTTGTTCCGCGCGCCCGCAGAGCCGGTGGGTGCGGATCGGTTCGGCGACGATGCGTTCCACCGGCCATCGGGGATTGAGGCTGGAATAGGGGTCCTGGAAGACCATTTGCAGATGGCGGGCGCGCACCGCCGCGCTCGGCAACTCGTCGTTGAGGGCCGGAAAACTCAGTTGATCGGGCGCTGCCCTGATGACCCCGGCGAGCGCGCGGGCGATCGTGGTCTTGCCCGATCCGGACTCCCCGACCAGGCACACCGTCTCGTTGGCGTGAATCGAGAAGTCCACTTCCTCCACCGCCGCCTGTCTGGCGCCCCGATATCGGACCGTAAGGCCGCGCAGGGCGGCCAGCGCCTCGCGTGATTTCCGGAGCCTGCCGCGCGGCGGAGCGGACGTCCGCCTTCCGGGCAGCGCATCCAGCAGCGAGCGGGTGTAGTCGTGGCGGGGTTTCGAGAACAGTTCGCGGGCCGGCCCGTGTTCCACCACCCGTCCGCCGTGCATGACGTACAGGCGGTCGCAGAAACGGGCGGCCAGCGCCAGATCGTGAGTGATCATCAGCAGCGTATGGCGCTTTGCGCGGCGTTGCAGCAGTTCCAGGACCCGCGACTGCACCGCGGCGTCCAGCGCCGTCGTGGGCTCGTCGGCGATCAGCAGCGGCGGCTGGTTGATCAGCGCCAGCGCGATCATGATGCGCTGGCGCTGGCCGCCCGAAAACTGGTGCGGGTACGCGCGCATCGCCGACTCCGGGTTGGGCAGTTCGACCGACCGCAATGCTGCCGCTGCCCTATCGCGCGCCTGTTTCCGGGTCAGCCCCAAATGCCGCATTGCGCTTTCGATCAGCGCGGAACCGATCCGGCGGACCGGGTTGAGCGATTTCAGGGGGTCCTGAAACACGAATCCGGCGATTCGGCCGCGCAATGGCCGCAAGGCCTCTTCGTCGAGTTTCGTCAGTTCCCGGTCCCTGACGAACACCTTGCCGCCGGCGACGCGTCCCGGCGCGGGTATCAGGCCCAGAATGGCCAGCGCGGCCAGCGTTTTGCCGGCGCCGGACTCGCCCACCAGGCCCACGGTTTCTCCCTCGGCCGCGTCCAGCGAGACGTCGTGCAGGACCCTGCCGCCGCGGGGAAAGTCCACGCACAGTCCGCGTATTCGCAGCAGGGGAGGGGAAGCGCTCATCGTCGGGCGCGGTCCAATGCGCTCAGGCCGTCGCCCAGCAGGTGGATGGACACGACCAGCAGGGCGATGGCGGTGGCCGGCACGATCATCAGCCAGGGCGCGACGATGAGGAAGTCGCGCGATTCCTGCAGCAGCGCACCCCAGGTGGGAACGCCCAGCGGCGCTCCCAGCCCCAGGAAAGAGAGGGCGCTTTCCGCGACCAGCATGTCGGCGAAGTGAAAGGTAAAGACCACCGCCAGCACCGGACGCAGTCCCGGCAGCAGGTGGCTCAGCAGGATGCGCGGCGTGCTCACCGCCATTACCCGGGCCGCCGTTACGTAGTCCTGAGACAGCAGGCGCAGGCTCTCGGCGTAGACCACGCGGGCGAAAACGGGCCAGCTCAAGAGCCCCAGCGTGATGCTGAGCGGCCAGAATCCCCGGCCCGCCACTGTCACGATGATGATCGCCGCCACCAGCCCCGGAAAGGAAAGAGTGGCGTCGACCAGTTGATTGATGATGTTGCGCGGGTAGCCGGAAAACTGTGCCGCGCACATGCCGAGCGCGCCGCCCAGCAGCAGCGCCAGCGTACAGGACACGGTAGCCACGCCCACCGACCAGGGCAGGCCCGACAGGACCCGCGACCACAGGTCCCGGCCGAGGTTGTCGGTTCCAAGCAAATGCCCCGCCGTGCCCGCCGGAGAGAATCGCTCGGTCAGGTCGCCCAGTTGCGGGTCGTGCGTCTGCAGCAGTCCGCTCAGCGCCAGGAGCAGCACCCAGCCCAGCAGCGCCGCGGCGCCCAGGGCCAGTTGGGGCGACGCCTTGAGCGGCGCCAGCAGCCGTGACAGGAGCCCGATCATTGCGTTGCCGGCCTCAGCCTTGGGTCCATAAGGCGCAAAAGGGCGTCCGCCAGGCCGTTGACCGTAAACACCAGCACCGCGACTACAAAGCAGATCGCCTGAAGCACCGGAAAGTCCAGGTTTTGGGCCGAGTACAGCAGCAACAGACCGATGCCCGGCCACAGGAACAGGGTTTCGATCAGCACGACCCCGGATACCAGGAAGGCGAACTGTGTGCCGACCAGCGCGACGGCCGCCGGCAGGGCGGCGGGCAGCGCCTCCCGCCAGAGGATGAACCGCATCGAGGCGCCGTTGGCGCGGGCGGTTCGTATGTAGTCCTCCCGCATGGCCTCGGCAACGCCGGCGCTGACCACGCGGCACAGTTTCGGCGCGCGGAAGAAACCCAGCGAAATACTCGGCAGGATCCAGGCGGCCGGCTGGCCGTAACCGAGCGAAGGCAGCCAGCCGAGCCGCACCACGAAGAGCTGGATCAGGACCAGCGCCATGACGAAGCCGGGGATTCCCTGCGCCACGGCAGTCAGCGCTGCGCCCAATCGGCGGGAAGCGGCCTCGGGGCGCTGGCCGATCCAGACGCCGGCGGGAATGGCCGTAACAAGGGTCAAGGCCATGCTGAGCACTGCCATCAACAGCGTGCCCGGCAGTTGTTCCAGCGCCATGGCCAGGGCCGGCTGGCCGGTGTAAATCGAGACGCCGAAGTCGAGCTGCGCCATCCGCCCCAGTTGCACCAGGTAGCGCTGCCAGGCCGGGAGGTCGAGGCCGTATTCGGCGCGGATCCGTTCGAGCAGCTCCGGCGTCGGGTCCTCGCCGGCCAGCATCAGGGCCGGATCGCCGGCCAGGCCAAGCGCAACGAACAGCAGCGCGTTCACGCCCAGCAACAGGATCACGAGCCGCGCGACGCGCTGGGCAACGCCCGCAAACATCATTCGGCCCGCTCTACCCGGTACAGCTCCGGGGCCCGGGTGCGCACGCGGAAGCCGCTCAGGCCAGGGGCAACCACCCACATGTGACCGTATTCCAGCAGCAGCAGGCTGGGGGCGCGCCGGCGGTACTCGATAGCCAGTTCCTGCAGTAGGGCCTCCCTTCGCTGAATGTCCATTTCGCGGCCTGCCGCCACGAGTCCCGCGCGGAGCGTTTCGTCGCAGTAGAACGGGCGGGCCTTGAGGCAGGAATACTGCTCCATGGGACGCAAGGCGTCGTTATGCGGCGCGGTGTTCCAGGCGAGGGTGAATAGCTCGGTGCGCCAGGCGCTCTGGAAATACTGACGTATCCAGTCGGAGAACAGCACCCTCCGGAACGCCATGTCAATGCCCACCGCCGCCAGGTCCTGCTGCAGCTTGGCGAAGATTTCCAGGTCGTTGGGATAGGTGCCGGTCACGACCTGCACCGCCGTCGAGAAACCCTGCGGGTAGCCGGCTTCGGCGAGCAGCGCCCGGGCCTTCTGCGGATCGTGGGGATAGGGCTTGATCCGCGGGTTGTGGCCGAACACGTTGGGCGCCGAGCCCTGGCTGGCCGGCGGCGCAAAGCCCTGAAGGATGTCTTCCGAAATGGCCCTTCGGTCAATGGCGTAGTTGAACGCCTGGCGCACGCGCACGTCCGCGATCGGCGAGTCGGGATGCCCGGCTACGTCAAAGGCGAAGGCCAGGATCTGCCGCAGGATATCGGCGTGCACCCTGAAGCCGCGGCTGCGAAAAATGTCCAGTTGCTCGGGCCGCAGGGACATGATGATGTCCAGTTGGCCGGACAGGGCCGCTTGCAGACGCGATGCGTGGTCACGCAGCGGATACATTTCCACCCGGGAAATTCCGGGCGGCCGCCAGGCATAGGGGTTGGCCGTGAGCACTACCGCGCCGTTCCGGTTCTGCCAGTCCGTGAGCAGGTACGAGCCCGTGCCCACCGGGGTTCGCGAAAAGCCGTGCCGGCCCAGTTCGCGCCAGGCTTGCGGCTCGACCATCATCGCTGAGGTCAGCCGGTTGGGCAGGACCGGATCCGGTTCCCAGGTGGTGAAGATCAGCGTGCGGGCGTCGGGCGCTTCGACCCGGCTCACGCGGCGCATTTCCCAGCCCACGACCGTAGCCTGGCCGTCGTCGCTGATCAGCCAGTCGAAAACCTCCTTTGCCGAGTAGGCGTTGAAGGGCCGGCCGTTGGCGTAGCGCACGCCTTCGCGCAGCACGAATCGCCAGGTGTTGGGGCCCAGGTTCTCGAAACTCTCTGCCAGCAGCGGCACGATACGTCCTTCATCGTCGCTTTCGGTGAGCGGGTCGAAGATCTGCCTCCAGACCCAGTCTCCCGGGACGCCCAGGGTCCGAAACGGATCGCCGAAGCTGGCCGGCATGAGCGTGACCGCCACGCGCAGCGGCGTTTCGTCCGCATGTGCCGTCGGCGCGGCGCCGGTTGCCGCAAATCCGAGTACGAACGCCGACCAGAGCGCGGTTCGGGCAAGGCGCAACTTTCCGGCGTATGTTTTCGGGGGAACTACCAACCTGTCTCTCGAGGGACCGCTTGAGCGGCGTAGTCTATTATGGGCTTTCCGCGATTCGGAGAGGGACGCCGATGCATGAAACGGCACTGGAGCCGGGCACCGCGGCCGATGTTTCGCGCCGTCAATTCCTGGGCGCGATGGCGGCAGGATCGGCCGGGGCCTTGCTGGCCGGGCGTCCGCGGGTGGCCGAGGCCCAGGCGTCCATCTCGGCGATAGAGAACGCGCAGGCGGAAGCGTTGCCCGAAGAGGATTTCTGGGCGGAGGTGCGCCGCGAATTCCTGATCTCCGATGAGCTGGCCTATATGAACAGCGGCACGCTTGGTCCCATGCCCAAGCCCGTGTTTTACGCCGTGGTCGACGGCTACCGCGCGCTGGCCGCCGATCCGGGCCGCGAGAACCCGCGCCAGGAAGCGGTCCAGGACGTCCTGCGCGAGAAACTGGCATCGTTCGTCAATGCTGAGCCCGGCGAGGTCGCCCTGACCCGGAATACGACCGAGGGCATGAGCTTCATTGCCAATGGTCTGGACCTGAAGGCCGGCGACGAGATTCTGTGCACCTTTCACGAGCATCCCGGCGGGCTGGAACCCTGGAAAATCAAGGCGAAGCGGCACGGAGTCGTCGTAAGGGAACTGCCGTTTCCGATTCCCGCCTCGGACCCGGCGGAAATCCTGAACCGTTTCGAGGACGCCATTACGCCGCGCACCCGCGTGATCAGCGTCAGCCACGCCACCTATCCCACCGGCTGCATGCTGCCGGTAAGAGAACTTGCGGCGTTGGCCCGGCCCCGCGGCATCCTTACGCTCGTCGATGGCGCGCACGCGATCGGGATGATCGACCTGGACATGGACGATCTCGGCGCCGACTTCTATGCGTCCAGCCCGTACAAGTGGGCGGGCGCGCCGGTCGGGACGGGGTTTCTCTACATGCGGCGCGAGTCGCAGGATCGGGTCTGGCCGACCGTGGCGTCGATGGGCTGGGACGAAGAGGAGGCCGGCGCCAGGCGCTACGATCGCCTCAGTCAGCGCGCCGGCCCGCTGCTGCTGGCGACGGTCAAGGCGCTCGAGTTTCAGAACGCCATCGGTCGCGGCCGTATCGAGCAACGAGTTCGGGACCTGGCCGCAAGGCTGCGGGAGAGGCTCAGGGAGATTCCCGGAGCGACCCTGTACGCCTCGGACCATCCCGACCTCTGCTGCGGGCTGACCGGTTTCGCGCTGGAGGGCTTCGATCGGATAGCGGTGGTGGACACGCTTTGGCGTCGCGATCGCGTCTGGGTGCGGGAAACCGACCACGGCCTGAACACCGTGCGCGCCTCCACCCACCACTACAACACGGAGGACCAGGTGGACCGGCTGGCCGAGGGAGTCCGCCGGATCTTCTCGGAGGGGACGCTATGACCAAACCCGATCCCTGGCACATCGAACGCCGCGACTTTTTCGCCGGACTGGCGGGAGGGGCCGCCTTCGCGCTCGGTGCGACCATGCTGGGCGCCGATAAGGCACAGGCCAACTGGGGGCTGATTGCTCCCGGACCGGTCCCCGGAGAGGACTTCGACGGGCGCAGCCTGGTCAACAGGCCGCGGGCCTACGAAGTCATGGAACAAGAGGGCGTCGATGGCATCGTCGCGCTCAACCCGGTCAACGTCTTCTACCTGGGCAACTATTTCTCCTACGAGGTGCAGAAGCTCAGGGCCATTCCCAGCTTCGCGGTCATGCCTCGCGACCCCGGCAAGCCTTCGTTCCTGGTCGTGGCCTCAACCGACCTGTGGTTCATCGCCAACGCCGAGCGTGAGTACCCCGAGATCATCCCGTACAGCGCGCCGGTGGCGTGGGAGAAGTACCTCGATCCCGGAACCTGGAACCAGCGCCCGGAATCCCGCGGCGGCATCCGCCGGCCGATCCGGGAGGAAAGCCTTACGGACATCGAGCGGGGCTGGGTGGAGATGGAGCGCCGCTTCGAGAACCGCAAGGCGGCGACGCCCGAATGGGCGCTGGTGCGCGCGCTCGAGGAAGCGGGGCTGGCGAAAGGCCGGGTCGCCGTGGACGACATGAGCATCGCGCACATCCTGAACAGCCTGGGGCAGGACAGGATCACCTGCGTTCCCGGCGACAACACCTTCCGCAAGATCCGAATGATCAAGTCCGACGTGGAACTGTTGCATATGCGCGCCGCGGCGCGGGCGAACCAGGACGCCTGCATGGCGATGCTTCGGCAGGTCGAAGCGGGGATGACGAAGGCGGACACGGACCAGCTCTTCCTTGAAGAAGCGGCCAGACGCGGCGCGAAGGCGATATGGATCGCGATGGGCACCATTGGCGGATTCGCCGACGGCGAGGTGGTGCCGGGACGACCGATGATGGTCGACGCGGTGTGCCAGATCAACTACTACCACGGCGACTTCGGCCGGACCTGGTGCCTCGGCGAACCGCGCAAGGACGTGCTGGACCGGGTCGGCATTATCCGAAAGGGCTACGAAGCGGCGCTGGACGTGATCCGTCCGGGCCTCAAGTACTCGGAACTTCGGGCGCATGCGGGCGAGGCCATGAACAAGGCGAACGCCGCGCTGGCCAGGGCCACCTTCGGCGCCTCGCCGCATTCGGTCGGGTTGCAGCATACCGACCAGCCTTATCGGGACGGTTTGCCGTTCATGGTTGCGGACGATCTGACATTCCGCGAGAACATGACGCTGACCATCGACATGCCGTCCCTGGAGATGGGCTGGGGCGGCGCCCACCTTGAAGACCTGATCGTCGTTACGAAGGACGGTTTCGAGCCGCTGGCGACGATGGACGATCCGCTGGTCGTGCTCTAGCAATCAGGGGAATCAGCCCGGGGAGTTGCCTTCTTGCCGGCGCACAATTTCGGTGAGGGTGCGAAAATCAATCTTGCCGCTTCCCATCATCGGCAACTCCTTCACCACGACGTATTTTTTCGGCAGCGCCAGGTTGGGCAGCTGTTGAGTGAGTTTCCTGGCGACGTCCTGTTCATCGATCCGCTTGCTGGTGACGGCAATGATTCGCGAACCTCGCCTGGCATCGGGCAATTCAACGGCGCAACACTCCACGTCTTCCCCGATCACCGCTTTGAGTGTCTCTTCCACATTCACCAGGGAGATCATCTCGCCGCCTATCTTGACGAATCGCTTGAGACGGCCCTTGTGCCACAGATAACCATCTTCATCGAGAACGCCGAGATCGCCGGTGTCATACCAGCCTGACTTCAATCGCAGATGGGACTCTGCCACGTCATTCAGGTAACCGGACATGACCCCTTCGCCTTTCACCATGATCTTGCCGGTCTCGCCGGGTGCGCAGTCCTCCCCGTTGTCGATATTCTCGATTCGTACGCGAGTGCCCGGTATCGGCACGCCAATGCTGCCGGGGCGGTTTCCGCCCCTCGGGTTCACCGAGATAACGGGTGAAGTCTCGGTGGTGCCGTAACCTTCGAGAATCTCCAGCTTGTGCTTCTCCCGGTAGAGTTGCCTTAAGGAATCGGGACATTTGTCGGCGCCCGCGACAGCCAGTTCCACACTGGCGAAATCTCCCGGACGGGACTGTCTTGCATATCCTTCCAGGAACAGTGGAGTGCCGACAAGCAGCTGGGGTTTTTCTTCCCTGATGAGCCTGGCGATGACCTTGAAATCAAGAGGGTTGGCGTAGGTAATGGCCGTCATTCCCAGACACAGGGGAGTCCATAGATGGATTGTCAGGCCAAACACATGAAAGCAGGGAAGCACAGCCAACATGTGGTCCATGCCGTGGAGGTCCATCATGTCGGAGAAGGAATCTATATTGGACAAAATGTTTCGCTGGGTAAGCTGGACGCCCTTGGGGTCTTTCTCGCTGCCGCTGGTAAACAGTATTACGGCGGGACTGTCCGGGTCACCGCTGCCCGTAATGCGCTCCAGCCGCCCCAGCGGCAGCCTGGACTTGAGATAGGCCAGCAGCTTTTCGTAGCGACCCAGTCCGGCCATGATGTCCTCCATGAACACCATGTCCGGCAGTTCCTCGCAGTCGACCCGTTCCAGCAATGCGCGGGCCGTGACGATGGTTCGGAAATCACATTGGGCTTGCGCATACCCGCAGTTTTTCGCGGCGCCGGTCGAATAGTTGATCATGACGGGTGTCAACCCGCCCATCAGAGCACCCACGACAGCCAGGGCTCCACCGGACGAGGTGGGCAACATGATTCCAATTCGGCCTCGCTCCAGTTTCTGGAAGCGGCGTGCCAGAACAAGCGCGCCGATCAGAGCCTGCGAGTAGGTCACATCCCGATGGGTGGCCCTGTCCCTGATGGCTACCTTGTTCGGGTGTTTCCTGACCCTCTTTATGAATCGGTGTTGCAGCATGGTCGCAGTTTAGTCCAGCCGGCATTGCGCTTGAATAACCGCCGCCGCTGGAAAGGTGGGCAGACGGGCCGTAAGCGTCTATAATCGCGCGCCGTCAAGGGTTGGAGTTGTTCGTGTCCATTGGTGTGTTCGAGGCCGCGCGGCCGGTGATCAAGGGGTTGATTATTGCCGTGCTGGCGATTGTCGGTGCCTACATCGGACACTGGGCGCACGGCGCCATACTGAACGACTACACGCCGGTCCAGCCGATCGAGTTCAGCCACGAGGTTCACGCCGGCGAAAACGAGATTCCCTGCGAGTACTGCCATTCCTGGGCCGGCCGCTCGGCAACGGCGGGCGTGCCCAGCGTCGAGACCTGCGTGGGCTGCCACAAGGGCCTGACCGAGGTCCGCGACACGCCGGACGTGGTGAAGCTTTTCGACTACTGGGAGCGCGGAGAAGGCATTCCCTGGGTCAAGGTCCACGACACTCCCGATTTCGTCCATTTTAGGCACAAGCCGCACATCCGCGGCGGCGTCGAATGCCAGACCTGCCACGGACCGGTGGAGGAAATGGTCCGCGTGACGCGGCGCGTCGATCTGAACGAGAACCTGCGGATGCCCTGGTGCATCGATTGCCACACCGAGGAAGACGTGGCCAACGGCCGCGACTGTCTTACCTGTCACTACTGACGCCATGCTGAGCCGCAGGGACATATTCAAGTACCTGGCCGGCGGCGGCGTCGGCGTCGGGACCGGGCTTCTGCTGGGCGAAGTGAACCAGCGGCCGCTGGAAACGCTGCTCTCGACGCATATTCCGCCCGAGGATTTCTCCCCGGGCATGGACACCTGGTACAACACGCTTTGCCGTATGTGCCCGGCCGGTTGCGGCATTTCAGTGCGGGTGCGGGAAGGCCGCGCCAAGAAGATCGAGGGCAACCCCAACCATCCGGTCAGCCGGGGCGGCACCTGCTCGCTGGGACAGGCCAGCCTCAACGCCCTCTACAACCCCGACCGGCTGCGCTCGCCGATGCGGTCCGACGGGGAAGGCGGCTTTGTGGAATCTTCCTGGGACGAGGCCCTGGAGGCCATTGCGCCGCGCCTCGGGGCCATGCAGTCCGCGGGAATGGGCGGCCGCACCTGGATACTCACCGGCGGCCTTCTCAGTTCCGGCGAGGAGGCGCTGGACAAGTTCCGGGAAGCGTTGGGCGCGAACGTGCTGCGCCTCGGCCTGGATACGCCGGCAACCGAGCTGGCGGCCGCGAAGGCGATGTACGGCTTCAACGGCCTGCCCCACTACGATATTGCGAAAGCCGACCTGGTCGTATCGTTCGGCGCCGACTTCCTCGGCGCTTGGCGCTCGCCGGTGGGCTATTCCAAGGCCTACGGCGAGTTTCGCCAGGGCGGCGACGGCCATCGCGGATACCTCGTGCAGGTGGAACCGCGCATGTCGCTGACCGGAGCCAACGCGGACGAGTGGCTGCCCGCGCGGCCGGGAACCGAAGGCGCGCTGGCGCTGGCGCTGGCCGTGGAGTTGCTTGGCCGGCGCGATTCGGATGACGAACCGGCAGTCTGGGAAGGCCTGTCCGGCGCCCTGGGTCTTGACGAGGCCGCGGCGCTGGCGGACCTGCCTGCCGAGCGGGTGCGCGCGCTGGCCGAACGGCTGGCGTCCGCGAAGACACCGCTGGTCCTGGGTGGCGGAGCGGTGGGCGCGGGAGCGAACGCGACCGAAGCGCTGACCTGCGTGGCGGCTCTGAACCGGATCCTGGGCGCCGCCGGGACGACCGTCGGGCCCAACCTGGCGCACGCGCCCCGGTATTCGGCGCTGAGCGACATCGAGAAATTCGTGGCCGAGGCGGCCAACGGCGAAGTGTCGCTGGTGATCGTGGCGGGCGTGGATCCGCTGCACGATCTGCCCGACTCCCTGGGTTTGCGCGGCGCCCTGGACAGGGCCGAACTGGTCGTGGCCCTGGACAGTTTTCCGAGCGATACGGCAAGTGCGGCGGACTGGATCCTCGCTACGGACACCTTTTTCGAGACCTGGGACGACGACATTTCGCTTCCCGGCAGCGGAAGACTGTCGGTCACATTGCAGCAGCCCGTCCAGAGACGCCTCTACGACACGCTGTCGGTGACCGATATCCTCCTTCAGCTTGCGCAACGGTCCGGCGGGGCACTGGCAGAGGCTTTGCCGTATGAGGATGCTGAAGCCTATACCCGCTCCGAGTGGGCGGCTGCATGGACCAACCTTGGCATTGAAGACGATTTCGACGCGGGTTTCCGGCAGGTGCAGCAGCAGGGCGTCTGGGTGGCCGATCTGGCGGAGGGGATGGCCGATGAGTTCTCGGCCGACGCAGCGGCCCCCGCGGCGCCGCCGGAAGCGCAGTTTGCGGGGGATGCATCCGAGTATCCGTTCGTGCTTCACCCCTTTCAGACGCCGGGATTGCGCGAGGGCAAGGGCGCCAGGCTCCCCTGGATACAGGAACTGCCGGACCCGCAGACCAGCGTTGCCTACGGAAGCTGGGTTGAAGTGAACCCGGCGACCGCGGACGAGTTGGACCTGAGGGACGGCGACGTCGTGGAAGTGAGTTCGCAGGCCGGAACGCTGACCGCGCCGGTGCTCCGGTATCCAGGCGTGCGTCCCGACGTGATCGGCATGCCGCTGGGTCAGGGGCACCGGGCCAATGGGCGTTACGCGCAAGGCCGCGGCGTGAACCCGGTCTCGCTGCTCGCGGCCCGAAGCGACGGGTCCACGGGAGCGCTGGCCTGGGCCGCTACCCGCGTGGCGTTGCGCAAGACCGGTGAGCGCGTGCGCATGACGAGGACCAGCGGCGTCAGCCGCACGCTGGGCAGGCAGATTCTCGGACCGGCAGACGAGCACTAGGACGATGAGCACGATAAGGGAAAAACTGCGCGAGTACCGCACCGCCGGCTACTACACGGAATTCGAATACCACTGGACCATGGCCGTGGACCTCGACCGCTGCTCCGGCTGCGAGGCCTGCGTGGTGGCCTGCCAGGCGGAGAACAACCTGCCCATCGTGGGCGAAAAGCGGATGCGGCAGGGCCGCGAGATGAAGTGGCTGCGCATCGAGCGCTACTGGGACGGCGAATATCCGGATGCGCGGCTGAACTTTATCCCGATGCTGTGCCAGCACTGCGACGAGGCGCCCTGCGAAATCGCCTGCCCGGTATTCGCCACCTATCACAACCAGGACGGCCTCAACGCGCAGGTCTACAACCGCTGCATCGGGACCCGGACCTGCGCCGTCTACTGCCCCTACGAGGTGCGCTTCTTCAACTGGTTCACCTACACCTGGGACGAGCCGCTGGAACAGCAACTCAACCCGGACGTGACCGTGCGCGAGAAGGGCGTGATGGAAAAGTGCACGTTCTGCGTGCAGCGCATCAACCGCGCCAAGGACCTGGCGCGCGACGAGGACCGCCGGGTGGCCGACGGCGAGGCCCAGCCGGCCTGCGCCCAGGCCTGCCCGACCGACGCGATCGTATTCGGCGACCGCAACGACCCCGAAAGCGCCGTTTCGCGCAAGCTCGAGGACCCGCGGGCCTACAAGGTGCTGGAGGAACTGAACACCCATCCCAGCGTCGTTTACCTCAAGAACGCCCGCGAGCCGCTGGCGGGCGCCGCCGATGACGACCATCACGGCGAGGAGTCCGACGGCCATGCCGCAAGCCCGGTCATGTGGTCGGAACAATCGAGTGAGGTGGTTGCCTGACCATGTCCGCGACCCGGGAACTCATGTTCGACCACGGCCAGCCGAGTTACTCGGAGGTCAACAACGACGTCATCAACGCGCTGACCACCACCACCTGGCGCTACTGGGTGACGCTCGGCATATCCGCCGGCACGGCGTTGCTGTTCTTTGTCGCGCCGTGGATTTACCAGATCATCGTGGGCGTGGGCGCCGCGGGCATGAACCGCAACGCGATGTGGGGCACCTACCTGTCCAACTTCATCTTCTGGATCGGGCTGAGCCACTCGGGAACGCTGCTGTCGGCGGTGCTGCACATCACGCAGTCGGACTGGCGCAAGTCGATCTACCGAAGCGCGGAGGCGATGACGCTGTTCTCGCTTATGACCGCGGCCATGTTCGTGATGGTGCACGTGGGAAGGGTGTGGTTCGTGCACTGGACCTTCCCCTTCCCCAACCCGATGGAGCTGTGGCCGAATTTCCGCTCGCCGCTCATGTTCGACGTGATGGCGATCCTGACCTACCTCACGGCCAGCAGCGTGTTCATCTACATGGGATCGCTGCCGGACTTCGCCGCGGTGCGCGACCGCTCCACCGGTTTGCGCAGAAGGATTTACGCGGTCATGTGCTTCGGCTGGCGCGGCACCGCCCATGAGTGGCACACGCTGGGCTGGGCATACACCTTTTTCGCCGTGCTCGTGATCCCGCTGGCGGTTTCGGTGCATTCCATCGTGTCCTGGGACTTCGCGATGTCCACGGTCCCCGGCCTGCATCACACCATTTTCGCGCCCTACTTCGTGTGCGGGGCGATCTACTCGGGTACGGCCGGGATCGTGACCGTAATGTGGATGTTGCGCAAATTCATGGGTTTCGGCCGCTATATCGGGCAGTTGCACATCGACAACCTGTCCAAGCTGCTGCTGGTGCTTTCGCTGATCTGGACGTACATCAACATCTGCGAGAACTTCAGTGGCTGGTACAGCGGCACGAGCTTCGAATACGAGGCCATCCTCTACAGGATCTGGGAAGGCCCGTTCTGGTGGCTGTACTGGGAGATGATCCTGTTCTGCGCGGTGGTTCCGCTGGTGCTGTTCTCGCGCCGCATCCGGACCAACTGGAACGTGATGCTGGTGATCTCCATCCT
>CAYMQG010000071.1:0-2536 GCA_964392625.1 uncultured Gammaproteobacteria bacterium
CATGCAGACCGCCCCCGACCTGTTCGTGTCCAACCTGGTACTGGTGGTTTCGGACGGCATGCTGACCCGTGTCGGCTCGATCACCAGCGGGCGCGATCGCTTCATGCCGTGGCGCCCGGTCGATAGTGAGGACGGGAGTGCGCCGACCTTAGGGAAGGTCTGATCAAGTAGTGTTTTCGGTGCCCGGGTGCCTTCGCCGGGTTTCGGCGGTCGCCGGGGATCCGAAAAAACGGATTCGATCATCGACCGATTTGGCGAAAACCGCCCCGAAAACGTCGAAAACAGCAGGAACCCGCCCCTGCCGCCGCCTTCCGGCGGATTTCAGGCGCATTTCCGCCGCGTCAGCCGACCGCGTAGCGGCCCGCGATCAGCAGGTTCGCGAAGCCGAGAAGCAGGGCGATCCGCTGCGTGTTCTTGGCCAGACCCCGGTAGCGCACCTTCGCGTACCCGAAGTGCCGCTTCACGTACAGGAACGGATGCTCCACCTTGGCCCGCACCGACGCCTTGCGCTTCTCCGCCGCCTCCTCGGCACCGTCCTTGTCGAGCAGCCTGCGCCTGCCCGGCCTCATCGCCGTCCGCCAGTCGACGTCGGCGTCCCGGTTCTCCGGACGCTTGCCGACGCCCTGGTAGCCCGCGTCGCCGTGCACCTCCTCCTCGTCGCCGTGCAGCAGCGCGTGCGCCACCACCACGTCCGACACGTTCGCCGCCGTCGTCCGAAGCGTGTGCGCCAGCCCCGACTCCGCGTCCACCCCGATGTGCGCCTTCATCCCGAAGTACCACTGGTTGCCCTTCTTCGTCTGGCGCATCTCCGGGTCCCGCTCGCCCTTCGCGTTCTTCGTCGAACTCGGCGCGTCGACGATGCTCGCGTCCACGATCGTCCCCCGCCGCAGGCCGTGCCCAGCCTCCGCCAGGTGCGCGTTGATCGCCTCGAACAGCCCACCGCCCAGACCGTGCCGCTCCAGCAGGTGCCGGAACTTCAGGATCGTCGTCTCGTCCGGCAGCGGACCCGACAGCCGCAGCCCGGCGAACCGGCGCACCGACTCCACCTCGTAGAGCAGGTCCTCCATCCCCGGGTCGCTCACGTCGTACCACAGCTGCACGCAGTGCACGCGCAGCATCGTCCGCAGCGGGTACGGCCGCCGGCCCCGGCCGGGCTTCGGATAGAACGGCTCGACCACGGCTTCGAGAGCCTCCCACGGAACCAGTTCGTCCATCCGCTCCAGAAAAACCTCGCGCCGGGTCCGGCGCTTCTTCAAGTCGTGCTCGAGTTCCGCGAACGTCGCCTGTTCCATGTGGCCTCCGACCGTTCCTTCGGTGATTTTCGGATTATGCCATGATGGACTTAATCAGAGCTTCCCTAGCGAAGGCCGGATCCCGATTGTGGCTCCGCAACTGGCGCGGCCACGAGTTGTCGCATACGGCCCGCCTCCACGAACTCAATCTCGAAGAGCTGTTCATGGATATCACCGCATGACCCGGATCCGCCAACTGTTCGCGGTCACTCGGGCGTGTTTCCGACCCGCTTCACCGCAGACGCTTATCGGCGTTTCGGCATACGTTGCCTATCTTGTGTGGTTGGCGATGCGCGGCATCCACTCGGTCGGCGATACGGCCTTCATCCACCTGTCGGTCGCCCTGGCTGTCGCGGGAGCGTGGGTTGGGGGCTGCGCTGCCCGAGCCGTACAATGGCCTGGTGCGTCGTTTGCTCCGCCGTTCACCACAGCGCTGGGCATCGTCGCGGCGTTTGTGACCGTCTCAGCGGTGGGGATCAACAGCGCGGCCACGATCGTCGGCGGACTCGATTTTTTGACGTTCGCCGCGTTCGCCCCGCTCGCCGCAGCGGCTGGCCTATCCGCGGGCTACGCCAGGCCGTACATGGCAACGTGCCTGTTTCTGATACTCTTCATCCTAGTCCCACTTGGGCCGCTCTTCGGCGCCGACGTGGCGTTGCCGATGCGCGGCACAACGACCTCGCTCCTAGCAGCCGCCGCCCTAGTATCTGGAGTCGCGCTGCTTGCCAGGTTCGTATTCCGACTTCATGCACACAAATTGACGTCACTGTCGGCGGCATGGCCGCTTTGGAGAGCGATACCCAAACTTCCGCCGAACCGGTTGTGGGAACCGTCAATACCCCACGTCGTCGTATGGTCCGGCTTGCTGGCAGCCACCTGTACCTTCGCTCACCGGCACCCAGAACTCGCATGGCGAGACAGTTCCTTGATCGTCCTAATCGCTTCGTTGTGCGCTGTCATCGGCGCACCGGGCAAATCAGTGTCGTTCGCCTACGGACCCATTCCCGCCGTCGGCTGGTTGGTACTCTCCGGTGGCGCGAAGAGCCGCTCCGCCGCAGCGCGCAGGATGTTGTGGGTTCTAGTCGCCACCTCCTTCCTGGCCGCAGGCGTCTTCACCGCCGTGACAATCGCCCTAGGTCCCGACTGGCATCTGGTCGAGATGATCTTTGTGTGCTGGGGGGCCTCCCACGCATATCTTGCGGCGGCGTGCCCGTCCCGCTGGCTGTTGTCAAGCCGCCTCAGCG
>CAYMQG010000072.1:0-41320 GCA_964392625.1 uncultured Gammaproteobacteria bacterium
TGCCGCGCCCCAGCGTCAGCAGCAGCGCCGGGCCCAGCACAAGCAGCGCCATCGCCGGCAACAGGACCAGAATATACGATCCCTGACGGTCGAAGGTGAGCCCGAATATCACGGGGCTGGTCGCGGTTATGAAAGCCTGACAGATCATGATCAGCGAGTACACGCGCCCGTAGGATGCAAGGTCGAATTCGCGCGCAATCATGTACGGCAAGGCGGCGAACTTCGCGCCCGCGGACAGGCCCACGCAAGCCGCCGCGCTCACAACCGTCCACACGGGAAGTTCCGGCAGGGTAAGTAATCCGCAGGCGGCCGCCCCAACGGCCAGGGCCACAAAAGCCAGGCCCGGCGCCCACACATAGTCAATCAGATATCCGCCGCCCACTCTTCCCACCATGATGAACAGACCGATCAGGCCGAACAGCGCCGCCGCCTGCGGCCTCGCATAACCGGCGTCCTCGAGGATCGGGGCAAAACTGGCAATCATTCCCGAGAGACCGAACGTCGCAGCGCAGAATGCGATTGCCATGATCCAGAAAGTGCGGGACCGAACCGCCAGCCGGAATCCGGAGTCGGGCCTGGCCTGACCCGGCCGTGCAGGCGCCTCGTTCTCCTCCGACGGGCGTTCGGTCGGCTTGCGCGGCGCATCCTTCAAACCCAGGATAAGGACCGGTACCCCCAACAGGAGAATGAGCGCCGAGACCCCGAAAAAGCCGGCGCGCCAGTTGAAGTACTCCATGAGCGTGGCGACGTAGGGCGGCAAGAACAGTGCCGCCAGTCCGCTTCCCGAAAGCAATATGCCGAAGGCCATGCCCCTCTTGAGTTCGAACCATCCGGCCACGTACCGCGTCAGCGCGATCGAGGAGGCGCCCATGCCGAGGACGGTTGCGATCGACCAGGAGGCGTAGAAGCGCAGCAGCCACTCGCTGCTCGTGCCGATGAGCGCCATGCCCAGGCCATAGCCCACGGTGCCCCAGATCACCAGGGGCCGGGCGCCATAGCGATCGCAAAGCCACCCGACGAGCGGCGCCAGGCTCGCGGCTGTCATCGTGGAAACGGTAAAGCTTAAGGCCACCTCGGCGCGCGACCAGCCGAAGGCTTCCCCCAGGGGGATGGTAAGAACACCCACCAGGTAAACCGGCACGGTGCCGAAACTGAACACCTTGCCGACCAGGGCCGCGCCCAGCGGCCGCCAGCCGTGGCGAAACTCGCTCCAGGTACTGTCAGGGCTCATCGTCACGACATAAGCGGTCGGGAGCCTTCGCCGTGCAGGGTCCTGGCTTTTGTCAGTGCCCCGCGACGGGACCGCGGCCTCTCTTCAGGAAAAGAAGCAATGCGGGGCCCAGCACCAGCAGAACCATGGACAGCAGCAACAGCGAGCGGTAGCTGCCGGTCTGATCGAAGGCGTAACCGAAGATCGGAGGACTGATAGCGGTAATAACCGCCACGCCTACGACCAGCAGTGAATACACGCGGCCGTAGGACTCAAGACCGAACTCGCGGGCAGCCAGATAGGACAGCGCGTCCCACTCCGCGCCGGCCGCCAGGCCCAGGCAGAAGGCGGCGACAACCACAAGCCACACCGGAAGCGCCGGCAGTATCAACAGGCCGCAGGTGATGGCGCCGCAGGCCAGCGCAACGAAGGTCAGGCCGGGGGCCCACATCTTGTCCAGCAGGTAGCCGACGCCCAGCCTTCCCACCATCACGAACAGGCCGATCAGGCCGGTAAGCGCGCCGGCTTGTGCGGCCCCGTAGCCGACGTCCCGGAGGATCGGATTGAAGCTGGAAATCAGTCCGGCAATGCCGAAAGTGGCGGCGCAGAATGCGATCGACATCAGCCAGAAGGCCCGGCTCTCGAAGGCCAGGCGGAAGCCGCTGGGGCGCTGGACGGGCGCGCCTCCGGCAGAGGCGTCCGCAGTCCCGGATGTGCTGGCGGGCGCCGGCTTCTTCGGAGCGTCCCTCATTCCCGCCACCACCACCGGAACGCCGATCAGCAGGATCGCCGCCGACAAACCCAGGTAGCCCGCACGCCAATCGAAGTTCTCGATCAGGGAGGCCACGAACGGGGGCGCCGCGAAAGCGGTAAGGCCGCTGCCCATCAGCATGATGCCGAGCGCCAGGCCGCGCTTGCGCTCGAACCAGCCCGCCACAAACCGGGTAAGCGCGATCGCCGATGCGCCTACGCCCAGCATCGTCGCCAGCGACCAGGAGGCGTAGTAGCGCAGCAGCCAGTCGCTGCTGGTCGCGATGATCGCCATGCCGAGCCCGTAGCCCACCGTGCCCGCGATCACCAGCGGGCGGGAACCGAAGCGGTCGCAGAGCCAGCCGACAAGCGGCGACAGGCTGGCGGAGGTGAAGGTAGCGACCGTGAAGCTGAACGTCACTTCGGCGCGCGACCAGCCGAAGGCCTCGCCCAGCGGCACGGTGAAAACGCCCACCACGTAGATCGGAATGGTGCCGAAGCTGAACGCCTTTCCTATTACGGCGGACGCCAGCGGCTTCCAGCCTGCGCGGAACTCATCCCAGGGGCTGACCGAATTCATTGACGCAACATACGCGCTTCCCATCACGAAAAGCAAGCGGAGGTGAATGCCGCCGGCCCGGCCGCCCGTAGAATAGCGCCCTCACGCCCCGCCCTTATCCAGACCGAACCCCGCCTTGAATCAAACCGCCGTTTCCGCCGCGCCTACCGTTCCGTTCCATCAACGGCTGACCTGGGGCATGGGGTCGCTCGGCACGATCACGTACCTGAACGTGTTCACGGCGCTGGCCATGTATTACCTGACCCTGGTCCTGAAGGTGGACCCGGCGCTGGCGGGCACGATGATCACCGCAGCGCGCCTGGTGGACGCCTTCAGCGATCCGCTAATGGGCTGGGTGACCGACCACACCCGCAGCCGCTGGGGCCGCCGCCGCCCGTACCTGCTCCTGGGCGCCGTGATCTGCGCCGCGTCGCTGCCGGCGGTGTTTTCCATTCACGGCATGTCCGACGTGGTACCGCCCTCCTCCGTTCTGGTCATGGCGGTGCTGATCGCCTATTCGCTCGGATTCACGATCTTCAACGTGCCGTATCTGACGATTCCCGTGGAGATGACCACCGACCGGATGCAGCGCCTGAGCCTGATGAGCTATCGCTCCGTGTGCATGATGATCGGCGCGGCTCTGGGCGCCTCCATCGCCCCGGCCATGCTCGAGTTCCTGGGCGGCGACACCGACGCGGCGGCCTATCAGACCATGGGGCTCATCGTCGGCGCCGTGGTGCTGGCCGCGATGCTTACATCGTTCTTCGGCACGCACCGGGCCTGGTCCCCACCCGTCACGGAGCAGCCGAAGCTGTCGATATGGAAGCAGGCCGACACGCTGCTGCAGAACCGCCCCTTCCTGCTGCTCATCGGGGCCAAGTGCACCCAGTTCGTGGCCCTGGCCGTTACCGGCGGGACCGTGGTCTTCCTGTTTACCGTGGTGCTCAAGCAGCCCCTGACGCTGCTGCCCTACCTGGCCATAGCAACCAGCCTCACCCTCGTCGTGGCAATTCCGTTCTGGAAGAAGTGCGGCGAACACATCACCAAGCGCCGCGGCGTGCTGATCGGCGCCGGCGCGGAAGTGTTCGTAAGCTTCAGCTGGCTCCTGGTCAACGAAGACTGGAGCCGGGAGGCCATGATCCTGTTCCTCGTGGCCCGCGGCATCTTCTCAGGCTTCTTTGCCGGGGCAATCCTGCTGTATTCGCAGGCCATGTGGCTGGACACCATCGACTACGACCAGCAGCGCACCGGGCTGCGCCGGGAAGGCCTCTATACGTCGGTCTATGTGTTCGTCGAGCGGCTCGGCTATTCGATCGGACCGCTGCTGCTGGGCCTCATTCTCAAGGCCTCCGGTTTCGACTCCCAGGTCGCGCCGGAGGCACAGCCGGCCAGCGCGGCGGCGGCTATCCTGTTCTGCATGGTAGCGATTCCGGCGCTGGCGCAAGTGTGCATGATGCTGTTCGTCTGGCTCTACAGATTGCCTGAAACTATTAAAGGAATATCAAAGATATAGGTATTCTATCAATAAAAAGGATTAGGAAAAGATGACTGGCCTGAAACTCTCGGATCTTGAAGTCGGCGGTCACCGTTACCGCTATCACGATATTTCCGCGCTGGGTGCGAATGAAACGGTGAAGCTGCCCTACTGCCGCAAGATCCTGCTGGAGAACCTGCTTCGCAACGCGGACAAGGACGCTGACGGCGCCGGCCTGCTCGCGGCCCTGAGCGGGCAAGAGGAACTGGAGTTCAGGCCCGCCCGTGTGATCCTGCAGGACTTCACCGGCGTGCCGGCGGTGGTGGACCTGGCCGCCATGCGTGACGCCATGCAGAATCTGGGAGGCGACCCCGAGGCGATCAACCCGCTGGCGCCGGCCGAACTGGTGGTGGACCACTCGGTCCAGGTCGATCACTACGCCAGCCCCGACGCGTTGGCGCGCAACAACGAGCTGGAGTTCGAGCGCAATCGCGAGCGCTATTCGTTCCTGCACTGGGGCCAGCAGGCATTCCGTGAATTGAAGGTCGTTCCGCCCAACACCGGCATCGTCCACCAGGTCAACCTGGAACGGCTGGCGCGGGTGGTATTCAGGGACGAACAGGACGGCGAAGCGCTAGTTTATCCGGACACGCTCGTGGGCACGGACTCCCACACGACCATGGTCAATGGACTCGGCGTATTGGGCTGGGGCGTTGGCGGGATCGAGGCCGAGGCGGCGCTGCTCGGCCAGCCCATCACGATGCTTCCCCCGCCGGTCCTGGGCGTGCGCCTGCACGGCAGCCTGCGCCCCGCCGCCACGGCCACGGACCTGGTGCTGACCGTAACCGAGGCGCTTCGCGAGAAGGGTGTCGTGGGCTGGTTTGTCGAGTTCTTCGGGGAAGGCCTGAACGGTCTTCCTCTAGCGGATCGGGCGACATTGGCCAATATGTCTCCGGAATTCGGAAGCACTTGTGCCATTTTTCCTGTAGATAACGAGACAATTCGCTATCTTGAACTGACCGGCCGTGATCGGCAGCATGTGGCCCTGGTGGAAGCCTACGCTCGCGCGCAGGGGCTCTGGCGTGACCCCGGCAGCCCGGAACCGGCGTTTGACGATACCCTGGATATCGACCTGGACGCGGTCGTACCGTCCATTGCCGGCCCCAGGCGCCCGCAGGACCGGATTCCGCTCACGCAGAGCAAGCCGGCATTCGCGGCGGCACTGAACGAGCGCGGAGCGCCCGCCGTTCCGTTCTCGGGGGACAAACCCGGAGACGGCGCGGTGCTGATCGCGGCCATCACCAGTTGCACCAACACCTCCAATCCCTCGGTCATGATGGCCGCCGGGATGCTGGCGCGGGCGGCCCGCAAGCGCGGGCTCAGGCCCCCGGACTGGGTCAAGACCAGCCTGGCTCCCGGCTCCAGGGTGGTGACCCGTTACCTGGAGTCCGCCGGCCTTCTGGACGACCTGTCGGCGCTGGGCTTCGAGATCGTGGGTTACGGATGCACGACCTGTATCGGCAATTCGGGCCCCTTGCGGGAGGACATCGCCCGTCATGTCGAGGAATCCGGACTGGGCGGTTGCGGCGTGCTGTCCGGCAACCGCAACTTCGAGGGGCGCATACATCCTCAGGTGTATTTCAACTACCTGGCGTCCCCTCCCCTGGTCGTGGCCTGGGCGCTCGCCGGGCGTATGGACGTGGACCTCGAGAATGACCCTCTGGGCGTGGATTCCGGCGGTCAGCCCGTATATCTGCGCGATATATGGCCGGACGCCGCCGAAGTGCAGGCACAAGTGGCGCAGCATGTGCGCGCTGCGCAATTCGAAGAAGGATATGCCGGCGTCTTCGACGGCGACGAGCGCTGGAACGCGCTGGACAGCCCGGCAAGCAGCCGGTATCCCTGGGACGAGGACTCCACCTACGTTCGCCGCCCGCCGTTCTTCGAAGGCATGGCGCCCGAGCCCGAAGAGCCGCAGGATGTGACCGCCGCACGGGTCCTGGCGCTGCTCGGCGACTCCGTCACCACCGACCATATCTCGCCCGCCGGAGCGATACCGGCCCGTTCGCCGGCCGGGCAGTGGCTGAGCGAACAGGGCGTGGCACCACGCGAATTCAACTCCTACGGCTCGCGCCGCGGCAACCACGAAGTGATGCTGCGCGGCACGTTCGCGAACATCCGGCTGCGCAACCGCCTGGCGGGCGGCGTGGACGGCGGATGGACCCGGCTGCAGCCCGACGGCGAGGTGATGAGCATCTACGACGCCGCCGTGCGCTACCGCGAGCAGCATACGCCGCTGGTGGTGCTGGCCGGCAAGGAATACGGTTCAGGCTCTTCGCGCGACTGGGCGGCCAAGGGAACGGCGCTTCTGGGCGTGCGCGCGGTAATCGCAACCAGCTTTGAACGGATCCACCGCTCCAACCTGGTGGGCATGGGCGTGCATCCGCTCGAATTTCCCGAGGGGACGGATGCCGCAAGCCTGGAACTGGACGGCAGCGAGACCTACGACATCGCCGCGCCGAACGGCGCGAGCGTGACGGTGCGCGCCACCCGCGCCGACGGCTCCACGGTCGAGTTCGCGGCGCGCTCGCGAATCGACACGCCGAAGGAGCACGAATATTTCCGGCATGGAGGCATTCTTCCCTACGTGTTGCGCCGCCTGGCGGCCTGAGGCCCACGCATGACGGGCCCGCCCATCCTTGCGGTGCGTGAGCTGGTCAAGGACTACGGACCGGTCCACGCGGTACGCGGCATTTCCTTCGATGTGCCGCGCAACTGCTGTTTCGGCCTGCTGGGGCCCAACGGCGCCGGCAAGACCACGACCGTGGAGATCATAGAAGGCGTAACGCCGGCCACATCCGGCGAAGTGCTGTACGAGGGCGAGAAAGCCGGAGCGAAGTTTCGCCAGGATTCCGGCGTGCAGTTCCAGACGGCCGCGCTACAGGACTTCATCACCGTGCGCGAGACGCTGGAAATGTTCCATCGCCTGTACCGGCGCCGCGCCGATATCGACCAGGTGATCGCCGACTGCGCGCTGGAAAAGCTCCAGAAGCGCGACAACCGCAAGCTGTCGGGCGGACAGCGCCAGCGCCTGCTGCTGGCGATTGCGCTGGTGAACGACCCGAAGATCCTGTTCCTGGACGAGCCGACAACCGGGATGGACCCGCAGGCGCGGCGCAATTTCTGGGAACTGGTGGAGCGGATCCGCGCCCGCAGAAAGACCATCGTCCTGACCACCCATTACATGGAAGAAGCGCAGGCCCTGTGCGACGAGATCGTAATCATGAACGAAGGCGTGATCGTGACTCAGGGCGCGCCGGACACGCTTCTGAAGGCGCATTACAAGGAAATCATCCTGGAACTGCCCGAAGCCGACCTTACGGAACTCCCGCCGGAGTTCCCCTTCCACACCTACCGGCGCAACGGGCTGGTGGAGATCCACACCGACGACGCCAACGAGGCCATCACCCGCCTGAGCCGGGCGGGAGCGCCGCTGGGCCGCCTGAACATCCGTCCCTTCCGTCTGGAGGACCTGTTCCTGGACCTCACGGGCAAGGAGCTCAGATCATGATCCAACGAATACTCGCGATACTGCACGCCCGCAACCTCGAGTTCCTGCGCGACAAGGCCACGCTCGGCTGGAACGTGGCGATGCCGCTGCTGCTGGTGGCGGGCATGGCCGCGATCTTCTCCGGCGGTGACCGCGCTTCCTACAAGGTGGCGCTGGTGCAGGCCGAACAGGAGATCGACACGGCCGCGCACCCCTACCTCGAGACCCGCTATTTCGACTTCATCGCGATGGAGCGGGAGGAAGCGATCGAACAGGTCGCCAACCATCAGCTCGACCTGGCCCTGGACCTGAATGCCGGAACCTACTGGATCAACCCGGAGTCGCCGGGCGGATACTTCGCCGAGCGCCTGCTTGAAGCCTCGTCGCAGGACGCCGAGTGGCTGCGGCAGCCGGCCAGCGGCGACCCCATCACCTATGTGGACTGGCTGATCCCGGGCATCCTCGGCATGAACATCATGTTCAGCTGCCTGTTCGGCGTCGGCTACGTGGTGGTGCGGTATCGCAAGAACGGCTTCCTTAAGCGCCTGAAGGCCACGCCGCTGCGGCCGGTGGAATTCATGTCCGCGCAGATCCTCTCGCGCCTGTTGCTGGCGATCTTCGTGACCCTGCTGCTCTATGGCGCGACGCGCCTGCTGCTGGACATCCGAATGGAGGGCAGCGGGCTGGCGCTGTTCCTGGTGGCGGTGCTGGCCTCGATCAGCCTGGTTGCGATCGGCCTGGCCATGGCGGCGCGGGTGACCAGCGAGGAACTGGCGGGCGGGCTGCTGAACCTGGTGACCTGGCCGATGATGCTGCTGTCGGGCGTATGGTTCTCGCTGGCGGGCGCGCCGCAGTGGGTGCAGCAGCTGTCGAACATTTTCCCGCTGACACATGCGCTCACGGCCGCGCGCGAAATCATGCTGTACGGCGCGGGATTGACCGACGTGCTGCCGCAACTGCTGATCCTGGCGGGCATAACCGCGGCCTTCCTTGCGGTGGGCGCGACCATGTTCCGCTGGCGCGGCGCCTGATCCGGGTTCCCGGCGTGGAACTGATTGATATCGGCGCGAACCTGGCGGACGCGTCGTTCGATCCGGATAGGGATGAAGTGATCGAACGGGCCGCGTCAGCGGGCGTGGGGCACATGATCGTGACGGGCACGGGGCTCGACGAATCGGAGAGCGCGCTGGCGCTGGCGCGGCGGAACGGCGGGATTTTTCGGTGCACGGCGGGGATTCATCCGCATCTCGCCACGCGGTGGACGGATTCGCCGCGGGAAGCCAGGGAACGGCTCAGCGGCGTGCTGGACAGTGGGCTGGCGGTGGCGGCCGGCGAGTGCGGACTGGACTATTTTCGCAACCTGTCGCCGGCGGACGCGCAACGCGCGGCGTTCGCGGGTCAGCTCGAACTGGCGGCGGAGCACCGAAAACCGGTTTTTCTGCACCAGCGGGATGCGCACGATGACTTTCTCGCCATCCTGAAGGAGCACGAGGTGGGCAAGCTGGGCGGCGTGGCCCATTGCTTTACGGGCGGGCCGGGAGAAGCGGAAAGCTACCTTGAGCTGGGGCTGTATGTCGGCATCACCGGCTGGGTCCTGGACGAGCGGCGGAATCACGATCTGCTCGAGGCAATTCCCCTGCTTCCGCTCGACCGCGTGCTGCTGGAAACGGACAGTCCCTACCTGCTGCCGCGGCACCCGGACGTCAAACCGCGCAACAGACGCCGCAACGAGCCGGAATTCCTGCCCTATGTCGCCCGGGCCCTGGCGCGCCGGATGCGCGTGGACCCGGAAGAACTCGCCGGCGCGGCGCGCGCCAATACCCGACGACTTTTCGGATGGCCCGAACAGGAGGAAGCCCCATGAACGATGAACTCGTCTTTTACACGAACCCGATGTCGCGCGGACAGATCGCACGCTGGATGCTGGAGGAAGTCGGCGCCGAATACCGCACCGAGGTGCTGCAGTACGGCCCGGAAATGAAATCGGAAGAATTCCTGGCGGTCAATCCGATGGGCAAGGTGCCGACGATCCGGCACGGGGATGTCGTGGTTACGGAGGCAGCCGCGATCTGCGCCTATCTGGCCGACGCCTTTCCCGAGGCGGGGCTGGCGCCGCCGTCGCAGGACCGCGGAGCGTACTACCGGTGGATGTTCTTCGCCGCCGGGCCGCTTGAAGCGGCAACCATCAACCGCGCGCTCAAATTCGAGGTTCCCCCGGAACGCGAGTCCATGATCGGTTACGGAACCCTGGACGCGGTCCTGGACACGCTCGAAGCCGCCGTCGGCGCAAGCGACTTCGTTGCGGGCCCGAACTTCAGCGCCGCGGACGTGTACGTCGGATCGCACATCTTCTGGGGCCTCGAATTCAAGTCAATCGAGAATCGACCGGCCTTCGTGGAGTACTGGTCGCGTTTAAAGACACGCCCCGCCCTGCTGCGGGCTCAGAAGCTGGACGAAGCGCTGATGCCGAAGCCTAGCCAAGAAACGGAGTAAGCGCGGCAAGTTCGGCAGGTATTTCCTCGTGGCTGGAACGCCGCGAGAGCAGCTCCTCGAGTTGCGGCGGCGGCGCAACCGTAGTCCCGATCAGCGGTTCGACAACCGTTTCGAACTTGGCCGGGTGGGCGGTTGAGGCGATGACCCAGTCGCCGGCGGGCGCGCCGGCGTCGGCGAGCAGGCCGCGGCAGGCGTCCACGCCGGCGGCGGTGTGAGGGCACAGCACCGCTCCGGAATCCGAGTACTCCAGGCGGATCCGGCGGCGAATCCGCCCGTCGTCGACGCTGGCGGCGCTGACGGCGGCCCGGATCCGGCCGATATCGCCGTCGAACTGGTAGCGGAGCCGTTCCATATTGCTGGGATCGCCCACGTCCATGGCATTGGCCAGCGTGCCGATGCTTTCGCGTCCCTGATATTCGCCGCTGGACAGGTAGTCGCCGATCGTGCGATTGGCGTTGGTCGTCAGCAGGATGCGGCCGATGCCCGCGCCCATCTCTCGCGCCCACAGGCAGGCCAGGCCGTTGCCGAGGTTGCCGGTGGGCACGACGAAATGGCTCCCTTCCCCGGCCTTGAGCGCGGCCCAGGCGTGATAGGCGCTCTGCGGCAGCAACCTTCCCATATTGATGCTGTTGGCCGAACCCAGCCGCGCCCGTTTGCGCAGCCGGGGGTCGGCGAAAGCCTGCTTGACCAGCCGCTGGCAGTCGTCGAACGCGCCGTGCACGGCGAGCGCCTGGACGTTGTCGTCCCAGCAGCCGAGGTGGTGTTCCTGGCGGGGCGATATCCGGCCCCTGGGAAACAGCACGACCACGCGGATCTTCTCGCGGCCGGAAAACGCCGAAGCCACGGCCGCGCCGGTATCGCCCGAGGTGGCGACGAGTATCGTCAGCGGCGGCGAAGACGCGGGCTCTTCGGCGAGGATGCGCTCAAGGCAGGCCGCCAGGAAGCGTGCGCCGTAGTCCTTGAACGCCGCGGTGGGACCGTGAAACAGCTCGAGCAGTCGCAGGCGCGCGCCGTTTCCGGCCGGCGACAGGTCGGCCAGGGGCAGCGGATAGGCAAAGGCGTTGCGGCAGATGTCCGGCAGGGCGCCGGCCAAGGACGAACCCGCAAAGTATGGCGTCAGCATGCGTTCGGCCAGCTCCGGCGGCGTGGCGGATTCCACCAGCGCCTCGCGTTCGAAGATCGCAAGGCGCTCGGGAACGTACAGGCCGCCGTCCGGCGCGGTACCGGTCTGCAGCACGGCTTCGAGCCCGGCGGGTCCGCCGCCGCGGGTGCTGTGGAACGCAATCATGACCGATCCCGCTAGCGCGGCGCGCCCAGCATCCGCGCCAGGCGCAGCAGGTCCGCGAAAATGCCGCCGGCGGTCACCTCCGGCCCCGCCCCGGGGCCCTGAACGACAAGTGGGCTGTCGCTGTAGCGGGCGGTGCGGAACAGGAACATGTTGCTGGTGAGGTGCAGGCGGGCAAAGAGATGGTCCCTGGGCAGCGTCTCCAGACGGACGGACGCCCGGCCTTCGCTGTCCAGCCTTCCGACGTAACGAAGCACACAATCCTCTTCCTCGGCTTTCTCCAGACGCTCGCGCATGTCGCCGTCGTAGCGCCCCAGACCGTCGAGAAACTCCTCGACCGTGACTTCCGACAGCTCTTCCGGAGCCAGGCTCTCCACCTCGACATCGGACAGGTCCATGCGCAGCTTCAGTTCGCGCGCCAGGATCAGCAGCTTGCGCGCCACGTCCATGCCGCTGAGGTCCTCCCTCGGGTCGGGCTCGGTATAGCCTGCGTCGCGCGCCTGGCGCACGACCTGCGAGAAGTCCGAGTCGGCGTCCAGCGCGTTGAAAAGATAGGCCAGCGTGCCGGAAAAAATGCCTTCCACGCCGAACACTTCGTCGCCGGTGGCGATCAGGTCCCGCAGAGTCTCGATGACCGGCAGCCCGGCCCCCACGTTGGTCTCGTACAGCAGGTGCACGCCGTTGGCCCGGCGCAGCTCGTGCAGGCTTTCGTAGGCCTCGTGAGGCGCGCTCTGCGCCCGCTTGTTGGGCGTCACGACGTGGATCCCGGCGCCGAAGAAATCGGCGTAGCCGTCACTGATCGTTTCGCTGGCGGTGCAGTCCACGATCGCCGCGTGCGGCAGGTGATCGGGGTTCACGTGCGCGCTGAAACGCTCAAGGTCCATGGCTTCGCTTTCGTTTTCCAGAACGCGGCGCCAATCGCCGAGATCGAGGCTGCGCGGCGCCAGGTGCATGCGGCTCGAATTGGCGATCGCCCGCACCCGGAAGTCGAGGTTGAAATTCTCGCGGAGCTGGTCCGCAGCCCGGGCCATCTGGTCCAGCAGCTCGGCGCCGACGTTGCCCACGCCGATCACCCCCAGCGAAAGCGTGGTATGAGAAAGGTAAAAACCGCCGTGCGCGGCGCGCAGCGCCCGGGTCGCGCTGTCGCCGGTCACCACGGCGGAAATATTGCGTTCCGACGATCCCTGGGAAATCGCAATGACGTTCACTCCGGCCCGTCCCAGCACGCTGAAGAACCGGCCGGCGACCCCTGGAATTCCGACCATGCCGTCGCCCACCAGCGCCAGCACATTGACTCCGTCGTCGCGCGTCACCTTGCTGACCTGTCCCAGGCCCATTTCCTGGGCGAAGGCATCGCGGGTCACCCTCTCCGCCCGGTCCGCGTGGGCCTCCGGAACCGCGAAAGTTATCGAGTGCTCCGAACTGGCCTGGGTTATCAGCAGCACCGAAACCTGCGCCTTGCTCAGCGCCTTGAACAGCCGGTCGGCGGTCCCGGGCACGCCGATCATCCCCGAGCCCTCCAGGCTCAGCATCGTGACGTTTTCGATCATCGTGATGCCCTTGACGGGCTCGTTCCGATCGCCTTCGTCGGAAATCAGGGAACCTCGCAACTCCGGCCTGAAGCTTGAGCGAATCCACACGGGGATCTTCTTGCTCACGACCGGGCCCATCGTCTGCGGATGAATCACCCGGGCGCCGAAATAGGCCAGCTCCATGGCCTCGTTGTAGGACAACTCGCGGATCACGTGCGCCTCCGGCACGCGCGCGGGATCGGCGCTCATCACGCCCTCGACGTCGGTCCAGATGGTGAGCGACTCCGCGTCCAGCAGCGCGCTGAATATCGACGCCGAGAAATCGCTGCCGTTGCGCCCCAGCGTCATCTGCAGTCCGCGCCCGTCCCGGGCGACATAGCCGGTAACCACGCGCACCGGCGTGCGATCGCCTTCAAGCAGGCGCGCCAGGCGCTCGCCCGAGGCCTCCCAGTCCACCACGACCCCCAGTTCCCCCGGCTCCACGCGCAGGACATCGCGGGCGTCCAGCCACTCGGCCGTGCGGCCATCGCCGGCCCCACGTTCGCGGATCAGGGCCGCCAGCAGGCGCGCCGACCACAGCTCGCCGCATCCCGACACCAGGGCTTCCATTCGCGGTCCCGCGGATCGGATCAGCACGGCCGAATGAAGAATGTCCGCCACGTCGCGGCACTCTCCGGCCTGCTCGTCCAGCAGCGCGGCGCGCCGTTCCGGGTCCGAAATCAGTTCTTCCGAGACCGCGGAATACTGTTCCTGCAGATCATCCAGGGCCCCCTGCCACTTCTCGTCGCCCGAAACCGCCCGGTCCAGAAGCGCGAACAGCGCGTTGGTCACGCCCTGCATGGCCGACACCACCACGGCCACACGCGGCGCGGGGTCGGCGAGCACAATTGCCGCCGCGCGTTCGAAACCGCGCGCGTCAGCAAGGCTGCTTCCGCCGAATTTATGTACTGTCCAGGTCATGGTTATGGGTACGGTTCTGCGCCTCCCCCGGGCGCATGGCTGCGGTCAGGCGGGCAATTATTGCAGCAGAAACAGCGACAGGCCAGGCCAGAACGAGACCGTGACCAGCGCAATCAGCATCAATGCAAGGAACGGCAGCACCGCCCGGCAGATCTCGCCGAACGACTCGTTGAACGCGGTCATGGCGACAATGATGTTCAGGCCCATGGGCGGGGTGAGGTAGCCCATCTCCAGGTTCACCACCATCACCACGCCGAAATGCACGGCGTCCATGCCCTGGGCGACCGCGATGGGTTGAAGCAGCGGCGACAGGATCAGGATGGCCGATCCGATGTCCATGAAGCACCCGACCAGCAGCAGGAAGGCGTTCATCAGAAGGATGAAACCGGGAAGCGAGTCGATGCGCGTCGTGAGCCATTCCACGGCCATGTCCGGAACCTGCTCGTAGGTCAGGAAGACGTTGAGCGCCAGCGCCATCATCAGCACCGGAAACAGCGATCCCATCAGTCGCGTAGTGGTGGTAAAGACATCGACGACGTCCTTGAAACGCATTTCACGGTGAATCACGATTTCCACGAGGAAGCCGTAAACCACGGCGATGGACGCGGACTCCGTCGCGGTAAACCAGCCCGTATAGATGCCGCCCAGAATGATGACCGGCATCAGCAGCGACCAGATCCCCTCCTTGAGCGCTGCCGCGATTTCGGGAAGGTGCCATCCGCCCAGTCGGAAGCGCCAGTTGCGGGCGATCGCGTAGGCGCTCATGAAGCCGGTCAATAACAGCGCGGGCCCGATGCCGGCAATGAACAGCTCGGAAATCGAGGTCTGCGTCATGACGCCGTACAGGATCAGCGGAATGCTGGGCGGCACGACGATGCCGAGAGTGCCGGCGGCGCACAGGGCGCCAAGGGCAAAGCGTTTGCTGTAACCGGCTTCCAGCAAAGCCGGATACATCACCGCGCCAATGGCCAACAGCGCCACGGTCCCTGAACCGGTCACGGCGGCGAACATGGCGCATGACAACACCGTGGCGATCGCCAGGCCGCCGGGGACCGGCGCCGACAGCGCCCGCGCCAACCGGATCAGCCGGCTTGCGATGGCGCCCCGGGCCATGACCGCGCCTGCCAGCAGGTACATCGGGATCGACAGCAGCACGTCGCGATTGAGGCCGTCCCAGCCGTCGTTGATGATGTTCTGGATCTGCCCGTCGCCCCAGAACCAGTAAGCCAGCCCGGCGGCGACTCCCAGCACGACCAGCAGGTTCTGCCTGAGCGCCAGCAGCACCAGCGCCGCGGCCGCGATGCTCAGCGCGCCGATCACGTTTTCAGCTCCGTTTGAGAGTCGGCCAGCGCACCCTGCTCCGGCGGCTTGAGGTCGGGCCACAGCGCGTAAAGACTGTGGCGCAGGGTGGCCAGCACGAAGACCAGCGGAATGACGCCCTGTATCGGCCAGACGATGATGCGCAGGACCACGGAACGCACGTCCAGCAGGTACGTCTCGCGCACCAGGTCGAACGCGACCGCGGCGAAGACGAGGCAGAAGAGCGTCATCAGGACTTCGCTGAAATGATCGAGAAATGGCCCCCAGGACTTTGGAAGCCAGCCGTCGGCAAACCGGGGCCTCAGGTGCGAGTTGGCGGCGGAGGCCAGCCCGATGCCGAACATCACCTTGATGATGTTTGCGTAGACGCCGATCTGCCGCGCCCAGTACAGGCCCGAACCGCTGATCGTGCGGATCACGACATCGCTGAAGATCACCACCACGAGCAGGGCGAACGCGGTGATTGCAATGCCCCGCTCCACCTCGTACAGGACGGACAGCATGCGCCGCGCCTTGTCCTTCACCGCTGATCCCTCCTGCTCACCACCGACGCGCGGATCACGGGTTCAGGTCGCGCGCAACCCGCAATCCGACCCTGGCGCTGCGAAGAAAAAAGGGCGCCCAGTCACGCTTCGCGGAGCGAACGTACCAGGCCCTGGCCTGCCAGGCGCCCCCGCGTATCAGCCGTTCGCTGCAATTCTCGGTGGCGGGTTCCCCCGCAGCCGGGGCCGCGTACATGCATCCGTCCACCCATTCCCAGGCGTTTCCAAGCATGTCATGCACACCGAAGCTGTTGGGCCCGAAACTCCCGGCCGGCGCCGTCAGCGGATAGCCGTCCCGGCAGGGGAAAAAATGACCGTCCGGGTCCGCCGAATCGACGCCAAGCCGGTCGGCGGCATCCTGGTCCATCACATTGGCGTGGGCACAGGCGTCTTTTCGTTCCGGCCCGTTTGCGTCTTCCCACGGACGGGCGCCCTGCGTGCGATCGCGGGCAACGTATTCCCATTCATCGTCGTCAAGCAACCGGTAGCGCTCGCCCGTCCTGGCGCTGAGCCACTCCGCATAAGCCTGGGCGTCGGTGAAACTGACACAGACTACGGGATGATCCGGACCCTGCTCGAAGCCCGGATCCGACCAGGTCCAGAGAGTGCCGCGAGCGCCCCACCGCCTCGCCTCAAAGTCCCAGGTAATGCATTGCCAGTCCGGCTCGTACCCCTCTTCGCCTACGAAAGTCGCAAACTGGGAGCGCGTTACCTCGGTAACGGACACCGCGAAGGCTTTCTCGACGCGCACCTGCTCCTGGGGTGTTTCATTGCGCGCATCGCGCTCGGGCGTGCCCTCCGTCAGGGCTTCGCCGGGCGGCGATCCCTTGACATATCGACCGGGTGGAATAACGACCATTCGCGGACAATCCGGGCAGTCCCGGAACTCCGTGCCCGGCGTGTAATCGTCGGACCGGGCGTCCGCTGCGGAAATTGCGGCCGCCGCCATCGTCAGCGCAATCGTTGTGAGCTTCAGACCCAAACCGCAAAGGGCCGTCAGCGACCGCGGATGGCGCGCGTCTCCTCCTGTTCCGGCTCCGCCACCCGGCGAAGGTGAAACTCGAAGGTGTCTTCCTTGCGCCCGGCGAAATGCGGCACGCGGTACAGGGCGGACATGCCTTCCAGTATGCGGGAAATGCGTATCGGGCCCACGTCCATGGTCTGGAAACCCAGGTCCTCCGCCAGGCCCATGACCCAATGCTTGGACGCTTCGTCGTTACCGGCCACCATGACCGTGACCGGGCCCATCGCGCGAGCGGGATCGAGAACGATGTGAAATCCCACGGTATTGAACGCCTTGACCACCCGCGCATCCGGCGCCGCGGCCTGCACCATCTCCCCGGAAGACTCGCCGCTCACATACTGCGGCAATCCTTCCGGCCCCTGCTGCACTGCGTTGCCCGCATCGATCACGAGCTTTCCGACCAGGTGAGGGCGCAACCGCTGGACCACGTCCACGGCGACGGTATAGGGAACCGCCAGGAACACGATTTCGCCCTGCGCGGCGGCTTCTTCCTGGGTCGTTGCGCTGGCCTGCCCCGGCGTGCGGTCAAGCAGGCTCCGAATGCGGTCCTCCCCGGGAGCGCGCGAACCGTAAACGATGGTGTGGCCCAGTTCCGCCATCCGCGGCCCGATGGACCCGCCCATCATGCCGGTGCCGATCACGGCAATCGTCTCGGCCTGAGTGGGCGTCGCGGCGGTCATCAGTGCAACCAGCACAACGGGGAGAGTCAATTTTTTCATTGCGAACCTCTTGCCTCCAATCCATTCTCCGGTTCGATTCCGGGCCTGTGCGGACCGGGCTCGAAGGTGCGCCATCTTAACCCCTGCGGAAACAGGCGGGCGGCGCCGGATGGGTACAATGCCCTCTTTTTCCTGCGAGGGAGAGTTACTGATGTCAAACACCATGCGCGCCATCGTTGCCGAAGCGCCCGGCGGCCCCGAATCCCTGCAAATGAAGGAACTGCCCGTTCCCTCTCCTGGCGAAGGCGAAGTGCGGATACAGGTCGCCTACGCCCCGCTCAACCCGCTGGACACGCACGCGCGGGCCGACCGGATCAAGTGGATGCATCCCGGTTTCCCCTTCGTGCCCGGTTACGAGTACTCGGGAAGGGTGGTGGAGACCGGCGACGGCGTGGACCCGGCGCTCAACGGCAAGCGCGTGGCCGTCAACGGACAATGGAACGGCAACGGCGAATTCGCCGTTGCCCGCGCTGCGGGCCTGGTGCCCATCCCGGACCGCTTCGACTATCAGTTGGGATCGACCTTTTCGACCTGCGCGCCCACGTCCTGGCACCTGGTGCACTCCGCCGGACGGGTCCAGCCGGGCCAGACGGTGATCGTGCATTCCGCGGCCGGCGCGGTCGGCATCATGACCACCCAGATCGCCAAGGACGCCGGAGCGAGGGTGATCGGTCTGGTCGGCGGGGAGAAGAAGGGCGCATGGGCCAGGCAATTCGGCGCCGATCACATGCTCGACTACCGCTCCGAGGAGTGGCCGGCGCAAGTCAAGGAGTTGACCGGGGGACGCGGTGCCGACGTGATCATCGACGGTGTCCAGGGGCCGAATGCGCCGCGCAACTACGACGCCTGCGCGCCGCTGGGCAACGTGATCTATATCGGCGCGATGGGCGGACTGGCCCCGCCGGCCGACATTTCCCTGATCATCGGCAAGAGCATCAGCGTTACCGGTTTCGTGCAATTCTTCCACCAGGCCCGCACCCGCCAGGCCGAAGACGCCGAGATCGAGGACAAGCTGGCCTCCGGCCAGTGGCGCATCCCGATCGAGCGCGTCGCCGGGCTGGACGAAACGCCCGCCATGCATGCCGCCTTCGAGAACCGCGAGCTGTTCGGCCGGACCCTGATCGAGGTGGGCGGAGAGGACGTCTGACCCCGATCGACCGAATCTCCGCAACTCCCGGCCTGGTCGGGAGCCTGGTGCTGGCCGCGCTGCTTGCGGCCGGCTGCGGAGGCGATGCCGGCCGGCAGGAGGACGACGGCAGACTGCTCGTGGTGATCGGCGCGTCCGGGGCCATCGACACGCCCTGGCACGACGGCTGGAAGCGATTCGAGCGCCGCGTCTACGAGGCCGGATACCCGGGCCTGGAATTGCAGATGTCCGTGAACGGCCAGCTCGGGACCGAGGAAACCATCCTCGCCCAGGCGCGGCGCGGACGGATCCAGTACGCCGGAACGTCGCTGCACGGCATGTCCAGCGTGATACCGGAACTGAGCGTGATTCTCTCTCCGTATCTCTTCGACAGTTACGAGGAGGTCGATTTCGTAACGGACAACTACCTGACCCCGGTGTTCACCGAAATGCTGGCGGCACGCGGGCTGACGTTCATTCAGTGGAGCGAGGTGGGATGGAACCACATCTACTGCCGCGAGCCCCGGGTGGAACCCGGGGAATTCCGGGGCGTGAAGATGCGCGCGTCCACCGCGATCGCGCCCCAGGTGTTCACCGGCACGATCAGCGCGGACAATATCCCCCTGCCCTTCGACGAAACGCTGCCCGCGCTTCAGACCGGCCTGATCGAATGCGGCCAGAGCGGCGCCGGCCAGTACCTGCTCTCCGGCATCGCCGAGGAAGCGCCGCACTACACGCTCACCGGGCACGCCTACGACTCCGGCGTGCAGTTCGCCAACTCGCAATGGTATGACTCGCTGCCGGAGGAAGTGCGCCAGGTGCTGAAAAACGCGCTGGATGGCCAGCAGGAGAACCGCGACATCGTTCGCGAAGTGATTGCCGGGCAGGAGCGCGAATGGCAGGAGACCGGCCGGGTTACGTTCTACGAGCTGAGCGAAGAGCAGAAGGCCCGGTGGCGGGAAGCGGCGAAGGGCTCGCACCAGAAACTGATCGATCGCATAGGCGGCCGCGCGCAGGAGATTTACGACCTGATTCTGGTCGGCAAGGCGGATTTTGCGGCCCGCGGCGAGGAGGCGACATGAGTATTCGCGACGAAGTAATGGCGTTGGACATCCCGCCGCTGCCGCGCGGGGAACTGGCCGAGGACATGCGCGATTACCTCGCGCTGTGCGAGGAAAAGCTGGGCTTCGTGCCCAACGTGCTGACCGCGCACTCCTTCAGCAGCGAGAAGCTCCGCGTGTTCCGCGAGATCTACGACGAATTGATGCTGGCCGACTCGGGCCTGAGCAAGCTGGAGCGCGAAATGATCGCGGTGGTGGTGTCCTCGGCCAATCATTGCCTGTACTGCCTGGTGGCCCACGGCGCGGCGGTGCGCAAGCTTTCGGGCGACCCGCTGCTGGGCGAAGTGCTGGTGATGAACTACCGCGAAGCGGAGATAACGCCGCGCCAGAGGGCCATGCTGGACTTCGCCTGGAAGGCCACGGCCAGCCCGAAGGAGACCGGCGCGGAGGACCGCGAGCGGCTGCGCGAGGCCGGCTTCAGCGAACGGGACATCTGGGACATCGCCAACGTCACCGGCTTCTTCAATTTCAGCAACCGCGTGGCGATGGCCACGGGAATGACCCCCAACCCCGAGTACCACAACATGGCGCGCGAACCCGCAGACTAGTGCCGTCGCCGCCGGGAGGAATCCACTTATGAAACTGAGATTGCTGGGCTCGAGCAGCCTGCGCGTTTCCGAACTGTGCCTGGGCACCATGACCTTCGGCGGCACCGCCCACCTTTACGCCGAGGAAGACGATTGCCTCGCCGTCTATGACGCCTACCTCAAGGCGGGCGGAAATTTCATCGACACGGCCGACATGTACGGCATGGGGGCCAGCGAGAGCATGCTGGGCCGCTTCATGGGCGAGGACCGCAGGCGCATCATCCTGGCCAGCAAGTATTCGATGAATACCGACTCCAACGACCCCAATGCCGGCGGCAACCACCGCGCCAACATGGTCCGCTCGCTCGAGGGCAGCCTCGAGCGGCTCAAGACCGACTATCTGGACCTCTACTGGGTGCACGCCGCCGACGGACTGACGCCGCCCATCGAGGTGATGCGGGCGCTGGACGACCAGGTGCGGCTCGGCAAGATCCTGCACATCGGCATCTCCAACGCGCCGGCCTGGTGGGTCGCGGCAATGAACGCGGCGGCGGCGGAACGCGGCTGGACGCAATTCACCGCCTTCCAGCTCCAGTACAACCTGGCCGAACGCACGATCGAGAACGCGTTTTTCCCGCTGGCGAAGTTTCAGGACATGGCGATCACCGCCTGGAGTCCGCTGCTTTTCGGTGCGCTCACCGGCAAGTACACCGTCGCGAAGGACGGCTCGGTCGAGGGCGAAGGGCGCCTGGGCGGGCCCATGGGAGGGCGCATGCTTACGCCGCACAACCTGAAGGTGGCCCAGGGCCTGCAGAAGGTGGCGGACCGCCTGGGCTCCTCCCCGGCGACCGTCGCGCTGGCCTGGCTGCTGCACCGTCCGGCGCCGGTCATCCCGATCGTCGGCGCCCGCAACCTGAAGCAACTGGAACAGAACCTGGCCTGCGTGGACCTTGCGCTGGATGCGGAGACTCTGGCCGAACTGGACGGCCTTTCGCCGCCGGCGCCGACCTTCCCGGAGTCGCTGCTGGCGATGCCGCCGTTGCGGACCATGGTCCACGGTTCGGCGCTGGTCGATCGCCTGGTACCCTGGGACACGGACTGAGGGCCGCGACATCGTGAACAACACACTGCAACCGAAGCTCCGCCAGCGCGGACGCGCTTCCGTCGATTTCCTGGCCCACGTCTTCTACGGCACGACGGGAGTGCGCCAGGGCGTTCAGGAGAAGTTGAACGCGAATTTCGCAGAGGGAACTTCGCTCCCCGACGATCTGGACGAGCGGCACGAAACCGTCACGCAGGTCCTGTCCCGGGAACCGGGCTATCGCGTGCAGCAAACGATCGGCGAGTGGCATTCGCGCCAGCACGGCCTGATCGCGATGGACGCGTTCGAGGAACTGAAGCCGGGCGTAACCGAACTGCTGGCCCGTTACGACGACGGGCCGTCACGGCTGATCGCCGACGAGGACTTCAGGGCCCCCGACTATTTTGACGGCGTTGAGATCCACCGCACCCGCGGAGGATGGGACGGGCATCCCTACATGGGTTTCGTGCACGGCGAAATCGTCCACCGGCTGATCGTGGAAGCCACCTATCCGGGCGGCATCTTCAAGCAGCGGCGGATGGTGGCCGGGCTGGCGCCGAAGGACAGCTACGGCCGCATTCTTGAGATGGGTTGCTCCACCGGGCACTTCACCCGCGCCCTGGCCGACACCTACCCGGACGCGGAAATCACCGGCGTGGACGTGTCGATCCGGACGCTGGAGCACGCGCTGCGCACGGGCAACTCCTGCGGCTATAGCTGGCAACTGTACTTGCGCGCCGCCGAGGACACCGGTTTCGACGGCGAGTCCTTCGACCTGGTCACGTCCTACATCCTTCTGCACGAAATGCCCGCCGACGCCATCCGGGCCTCCTTCGCCGAGGCTTACCGGGTGCTGAAACCCGGCGGCGACCTGCTGATGAGCGATGTCGCGCGCTATTCGCACCTGAACAAGGTCCAGGAATGGCAGGCCGATCAGCTCGCCCGCTTCGGCGGCGAGCCCTTCTGGCGCGAGTCCGCCAGCCTGGACCTGGTGGCCGCGCTGCAGGACGTCGGATTCGAAGACATGGACGGCCGCGCCATAGGCAACCAGGGCTATCCCTACCCCTACGTCGTGACGGCGCGCAAGCCCGAATGAACGACGACCCTCGGTCCTTCAACAATCCCGACCGCCCGACGCTGACGGCGGACGACATGCCGGGCGTGGGCCAGGCGGTAATGACGCTCACCCATGAACTCTACGTCCTGATCGACCGCATCGCCGCTCTGGAGTCCGTGCTTGAGCGCCACGGCCTGGACGTAAGCAAGGAAATCGAGGCCTTCAAACCGGACGCCGGGCAGCAGGAACGGCTCAATGAGCGCGGCCGCGCCCTGGTGGCCCGCGTAACCAACGCCCTGGCCGGAAAACTCGACCCGCTGCCCTGACCTCTATCGCGCGCCTACAGCGGTTCCGTGGCCGGGTCGTAGTGCGAAAGCCCCAGCGTCTCTTCCGTAACCACCGGCCTTCTGGCCAATTCGTCGGGGTCCTGCTGCATCAGGCGATCGCCGCCCAGCAGGGACTCGCGGTGGATGACCAACACGCGCTCCCGGCGCGCATTCTCGTAGCGGCGCAACGCCTCCTCCGTCTCTTCGAACTCGATAAGCGCGCGGCATAGGATCACCGCGTCCTCGATCGCCATCGCGGCGCCCTGACCCAACCAGGGCAGCATCGGATGAGCGGCGTCGCCCAGCACGGTAGCCCTGCCCCGGACCCATTGTGGCAGGGGCTGGCGCGAAAAAAGCCCCCACTTGTGGCAGCGGCTGCCTGAAAAAGCCCTTAGAACCACGCGCGCATCATCGTGGAAGTCGGAAAACACTTCCCGCACCGCATCGATATCGCCGGTCTGCGACCAGCCTTCCGCGGTCCAGTTCCCGGCCCGCGAGAAAGCCACGAAGTTCTGCAGCTCCCCTTGGCGCACCGGATAGCGAACGAACATGCGCCCCGGCGCCACGAAGACCATGGAGCCGGGTCGGGACTGTCGGACGCCCAGCTCGCCCCGGGGCACCAGGCCCCTCCAGGCGACGAAACCGGAAAATTCCGGCTCGGGTTCGGAGAAGACGTCGCGGCGTACGATGGACTTGAGTCCGTCGGCGCCCACCAGCAGATCGGCGCCTGCCTGCGAACCGTCGGCAAAACGAAGCACATAGGGGCCCGCCGCATCCTTCGAAACCGCCGTCAGTTCCCTGTCCAGTACCAGCGCGTCCGGCTGCAGCGTGGCCAGTCCCTGGCGCAGAAGATCATGCAGATCGGCGCGATGGGCCTGCAGGTACGGCGCGCCCAGTTGCCCGCGCGTGTTGTGCCGCCTGAAGTTCACCAGCACCTTGCCGTTGGCGTAGTGGCGCGTGACCTGGGTCGGCGGCTCGTCGGCAAGCGCCTCCAGGCTCTCGCCCACGCCGAGATATCGAAGCCCCTTTACGGCGTTCGGCGAAAGCGAAACGCCTGCGCCAATCTCCCTTAGTTCGGGCGCCTGCTCATAGACGCGCAGACGCTTCCCCGCCCGGGCCAGGCCCAGCGCCAGCGCGAGGCCGCCGATGCCGGCGCCGACAATCGCAATCCGTTCGGGCGCGGACACCTAGATGCCGAGGGCGCCGGGGTTGATGAGTCCCGAGGGGTCCACCCGCTGCTTGACGGAGCGCAGCAACTCCAGGGCGCCCGGATCGCGGTCTCTCGCATAGGGGTAGGCCCGGCCGATCTGAAGGTGCACCGCGCCATGCCGGTACATCAGCTCGATCAGTTCCACGCGCATCCGCTCCACCAGCTCCCGGCCGTCGGGGTTTGCCCGGCCCTCGCTCGCGACGCCCTTCATTTCTTCCGGGAGGTAGCGATGATGGTAGGAAAGCCACTCGTCCTCCCAGTAAATGACCACCTCCCAGAGGAAACCGGCCCTGCCGCTGGTGCTGTAGACGACGAACGCCTGCACGCCCTTCTCCTCGCACTCCCGGCGAATGTCGTCCAGGTACTGCAGGTATTCCTCATGCAGGCCCACGGCGCTCGAGAACGGCACGATCGCATGCAGGGGCAACAGCCGGCGACCGGTGGGGCCCACGATCATCGGGGCCGGAAACGGGACCGCGCGCGCATATTCGGCCATGGTGTTGGCCACCTCGATGCCCCTTTCGCCGACCGCCCTGCGTATCCGTCGCAGAGCAAGGCGCAACTCCGCCGTATCCGCCCCTTCGGTGAGGAAGTTCACCAGGTATTTCGAGGCGTTCAGGAACCGGCGTCCGCCCAGGACTACCCGCAGTCCCTTGCGCAGGCCCTGCACGGGCCCGGAAGCGGCGCGCATGATGGTGAAGAGATTTCGCGCATCCTGCTTCAGTTCGGCCCGGCCCGCGGCCTGCCGGATCAGTTCCGTCTCCGCGCCGAACACCTCGGTGGCGAGGCCGCCGCGCGACACCTCCCGAATCGCCTCCACGAGCTCGGAGAAGTCATCGAACGAGAAACTCAGGCCCTCGCCGGCGGCGGGACGCGGCTCGAGCTTGAGGGTCACGGCCGTCTTCACGCCCAGCGCGCCCGCGTCGCCGCAGAAAAGCCCGGTGAGGTCCGGGCCGTACTCGCGGAAAAAGGAGCTGTGCCCCGGCTGTCCTCCGGAGCCGGTCACCAGCACGCTGCCGTCGCCCAGCACGACCTCCAGTCCCAGTGCGGCGGAAACCGAAGGCCCGTGCCTTCCTGAGCCGAACGTAACGGCCCCCTGCGACATGGCGCCGCCGACGGTCGAAAGACGGCCGGACATCGGCCCCCAGAAAATCGACCTCAGCCCGTGTTCGGCGAGTTCCGCATCGACGGCGGCCCAGGTGCAGCCGGCCTCCACCGTCGCAAACAGATCATGCGCATTGATCTCACGCACCGCATTGAGGCGGCCGGTATCCAGGACGATCGAGCGCTCGCGATTCGGCAGAAAGGCGTCCGTGTACGACATGCCGCCGCCCCGCACGAACGTCGCCGTTGCATGTGCATGGCAGGCCCGCAGCACGGCCTGCACTTCCTGCGTGGAACCGGGGCTGACCACCGCAAGCGGCGTCTCGACGCTGCGGTAAACGTCCTGGGAAGCGAGTTTCCTCGCTTCTTTCGATGTGACCGCGTGTTCCGGCCCGACCGCCTCGATCAGCGCATCGATCAGCGCCGCGCCATCCGCGGCCGGGCTGTTGCCGCGCATTGCTCAGCCGGGCTTGGTGGCCAGCGTATTGAGAAGAAACGTGTTGGTGGTTTCCTGCCTGATGTCCTCGAAGCCGACCTTCTCAAGCAAGGCCGCGAAATCGAACGCGCCGAATGCCTGCGAATAAGGCTCGCAGTTGTAGCGCGCGTCGAACACCTTCCACATCCAGTTGGGGGTGGGAAACATGGTGGAGTTGGGCGTATCGATCACCGTGAGCGTGCCGCCGGGGCGCAGCACCCGGAGCATTTCGCGCACGATCGGCTCGAACGTGTGCTCGGGAACCTCGTGAAACAGGATGTAGGCCAGCACCGCGTCGAACGAGTCGTCGGCGTGTTCCATGTTCTCCGCCAGACCCTGCTGAAAATGCACGTCCACGCCCATGTCGGTTGCGCGCATGTGGGCATAGCGCAGCATCGGCAGGGCCACGTCCAGTCCCCAGACCTCCGCTTGCGGGTGCCTGTACTTCAAGACCGTCGTGCACTGCCCGATCGAGCAGCCGAGGTCCAGGATTCGCCGGACCTGCCCGTCCGCCGGCAGCCGCATGTCGTCCGCGCAGGCTTCGTGTATTTCATCGAAGTCGTTGTCGCCCTGGTAGAAGACCCGGGTGCCGTGATAGAAGACGAAGCCCGCCAGGTTGTCGCCGCAATAGCCGCCGGGCTGCAGGTGAATGTCCTCGCAGGCCGACTCCGGCACATGGAAGTCCGGATCGTAGTGCAGGCGCCCGGGGTTGCGTTCCTCGGCTTCCGTAAGCCGGCCTTCCCAGAACTCGCGATTGGCCGCGAAAGAGTCCTGCAGCTTCTGCCATGCAAGCTGCTGCTGGCTGCGCATGACTCGCTTCCAACCGGCAACCGCCGGGCTTCGGTCAATTTCCGGCGCCAACTGTGCGTACTGATCCGCGTCGATGACGGCGGGCATGCCGGCTTGCGCGGCGATGCCGCCCACCTCGCCGGCGATTTCGGGAAACCACGACCGAATGGCGAAATTGCGCACCTCGGTCATGTACTCCATGTGGGTGGCGTCCTCCCTTCTCGGGGGCTCGGGGTGCTTGCCGGGGTTTCGTTGTTGCATATCTGCTTTCCTGTATTTCGGCGGTGCCCAATGCACTCAAAGATTAACGCACTTCATCTGCGGGACGCCGCTAGCCGTCGGCGCGCATGGTGCGAAGCGGGTCGAGCAGGCGGGTCACCAGGGCAGTCAGCTCCTGCTGCCGGTCCTGGGCGTCGGTCTCGGAAACTGATTCGATTTCCTCGGGCGTCACCAGGCCCTTGGAATGCAGCAGCGATTCCAGCGCCCGGCGCCGGTCGCGCTCGATCCAGAGCTCGCCACCGAGCACGATGACCGCTTCCAGCAGGCGGTCCATTAACGGATGGGGAAGAAAATGCGGCTCCTCGCCGGGGCCGGGCATACCGGCGCGGTCCACCTGCGCCCGGGACAGTTCATCGTGCTTCGAATTCATTGTCGACCTCCCCTGACGCGCCTGTCTAAGGACGCGATCACCCCGCCTTCTGCGCCGCCATCGCGCGCTTGAACGCTTCGTATTCGTTGATGTCGGTGCGCCGCTCGCGGCTCCAGCTGGTGGCAAAGCCGGTAGGAAAGTCGGCGTCGCCGTCCCGGTAGCCTTCCTGCGACCAGAGGACCGGGAAAAGCGGTCCCCCCGGCGGCTCCCCTTCGATCATTTCGTCAAAGCTGACGCCGGCCAGGTTCACGCAGTCCGGCCTCGGATGCCAGCGAATGTCGTCGCCGAACACCCGTATCGAAAGTGCGATCCGCCAGTCGTCCGCATTGTTGCCGTGCGAATAGTGCAGCGTCCATGGATGCACGATCAGGATGTCGCCGGGGTCCATCTCCCATTTCAGAAAGCGGTTGGCGGGATCGGCGCGGAGTTTTTCACCGTCCGGATGCGGCACCCGGTCGTCCGGCCTCTCCATCTGCCGCGCATTGGGCGAGAACAGCCAGTAGCGCACGTCCTGATTCTGCGAACCCGCGATGCACTCCAGCGAATTCTCCTCGGCGATCGGCGTCAGCGGAATCCATATCGACGGCACCATCTTGCCGACCGTGGGCCAGCCCATCCGGTCGCAATGCCATATGGTGGTCTTGCTGGAGCGCGGAGGCTTGACGAAGAACTCGTCGAAGAAAAAGCGCACCATGCTCGACCTCATGACCCGGGCGGCCGCCTCGGCCGCCGGCGACTCGAACACGAACTTCCGGAATTCCGACACTTTGCGCGACATGTAGCGGCCCGGGTAGTTGGGGAGCAGGCCGAAATCCTCATTGTCTATCGCAATCCGCCGGGCGGCCGGAACCAGCGAATCGATCCAGCGCCGATCCAGAATGCCTCGCAGACACACGACACCGTCGCGTTCGTAGGTCTCCATTTCTTCTTCGGTAATGGGGCGGCACGGTTCAGGGAGAGTGGTCATGGTCAGTAAGGCCGTCGCAGAGGTTATCCGGCAAATGTACACGAGGCACGCGCCGAACCTCCAATAGTAAAGCGCATTGCGCCGCCATAAATGCGACGTATGGCGACTTTACGGTGTCAGCCGCGCTGCATAGAATCAACAATCCTTTGCATCGGGGAACGCCGCCATGGGAATCTCAATTAATCCGACCGAGCGGCTGAGCAGCCCGCAGGCGCATTTCATAAACGGCGAACTCGTCGCAAGCGGGCGCTTGCGGGACGTTCTGGATCCGGCCACCGGGAAAGCGATCTCGCAATTGCATCTGGGCGGACAGGACGAAGTCGACGCCGCGGTAGCGGCCGCACGGGCGGCACTGCCGGCCTGGGCCGCGGGAGCGCCGGACGAACGCGCAAGGCTGATTCTCAAGTTCGCGGAGCTGATGGAGGCGAATGCGAAAGACGTTTGCGAACTGTCGATCCTGGACGGTGGACTGCCGCGCATGATCGCGCAGGGCTCGGCGCCTTTCGCGTCCCTGTTCCTGCGCTACTACGCAGGCTGGACAAACAAGATCACCGGCAAGACCATGCCGTCTTCGGCCATGGGCAAGTCGCCGAGCGACCTGCTTGCCTACACTTTGCGGGAACCTATCGGCGTGGTGGGCGCGATCACGCCCTGGAACTACCCGTACGGAATGGAAATGCTCAAGATCGCGCCGGTGCTGGCGGCCGGCTGCACGCTGGTGCTGAAGCCCGCGGAAGACGCTCCCATCGCCGGTCTGCTGATGGCCGAGCTGGCTCGTGAAGCGGGGTTCCCCGCTGGCGTGTTCAATGTCGTCAACGGGCTGGGCGAAGAGGCGGGCGCCGCGCTGACCGCGCACGACGACGTCGACAAGATCGCCTTTACGGGCTCGACCGAGGTCGGACGGATCATCGTCAAGGCCGCGGCGGGCAACCTGAAGAAAGTCTCGCTGGAATTGGGCGGCAAGTCCCCGGTGTTCGTTTTTCCGGACGCGGACCTGGCGACGACGGTGCCCGGCGTCGCCATGGCCGGTTTTCTCCTGTCGGGCCAGAATTGCGTCTGCGGCAGCCGCCTGTTCGCGCACGAGAAGATCGCCGACGACCTGGCGGCCGGAGTCGCCGAGTTCGCCCGCAGCATGCAGATCGGTCCCGGCTCGGACCCGGCCAACATGATCGGTCCGTTGATTACCGAGCGTCAGTGCGAGCGGGTCGAGGGAATGATTGCCCATGCGGAGAAGGAAGGCGCGCAGCGGGTCACCGGCGGCAATCGCGTGGACCGGGAAGGCTGGTTCATCGAGCCGACACTGTTTACCGATTGCGGGCCGGACATGCAGATCGTTCGGGAGGAAGTCTTCGGCCCGGTCATCTCCATGCAGACCTTTTCCGACGACGAGGACTTCGAATCGCTGGCGGCGCGCGGAAACGACACCACCTACGGGCTTTCCGGCAGCGTCTGGACGCGCGACCTGGAAACGGCGATGCGCATGACCCGGCTGATCGACGCCGGCCAGGTGGGCGTGAACTGCCATGCCGCCATGGACCCGACGATGCCCTTCGGCGGCAACAAGCAGTCCGGCTGGGGGCGCGAGTTCGGCGAAGCGGCGCTCGATCTCTATACGAAGACCAAGGCGGTCACGCTGTCCTGGTCGTAAACGGCTGCCCCGGGAGCGAGGGCGTCCCGCCCTCCGGCACTTCGTTCCGAGAGATTCAAGGCCATGGCACTGCTATCAGTAGGCGACGCTGAACTTTACGTTGAGGAGAGCGGGGATGGCGAGGCCATGCTACTGGTCCCGGGCCTGGGCGGGTCGGGGACATTCTGGCGCAACCAGGTCGAGCATTTCTCGCCACGCTATCGTGTCGTGACCTACGACCATCGCGGCGTGGGACGAAGCCCGGCAGCGCCCTTGCACAGCAGCGTCGGCGAGATGGCGGACGACACACTGGCGCTGATGGACGCCCTGGACATTGACGCGGCCCACATCGTCGGCCACTCCACGGGCGGCGCGATCGGGCAGCATCTTGCACTGCGGTCACCCGAGCGGCTGCGATCCCTGGTGCTCAGCGCAAGCTGGGCGGGCCCTACGCCGCTGTTTACGGACCTTTTCCGGACCCGGCGCAGAATCCTGCTTGAATCAGGCCCTGAGAGTTACCTGTTTTCCGGCAGCCTTCTCGTAACGCCGGCCTGGGCCCTGGAGAGTTCGTATCCCGGTATGGAGGAAGTCCTGCGTCAAAGACTGGACGTTTTCCCGGGAACGGAAGTCGAGCTGGGGCGCCTGAATGCCGTCATGGGCCACGATCTGCGCCAGGAAATCCACGAGATCCGGGTTCCCACGGGCGTCATTTCGGCCCGGGACGACAACGTTACGCCCCCGGAGATGTCCAGGGAACTGGCCGAGCGGATCCGCGGCGCCGTGCGGGTGCAGCTACCGGAAGGAGGACACTTCTGCCCGGTCACCGTGGCGCGCGAGTACAACCGTGAACTTGCACGCCTGCTTGACGGGATCGGCGCCTCCGCAGCCGGCTGATTCAGACACCGTCAGGCCGGGCCGGCCTCGAACTGCGTCCGAAGCGGCCGCCACCCCGTCCAGGTCAACAGGCTCCCGGCCACAAGCAGCAGGGGGACCGCGATCATCAGCGACCAGCCTACCGCCGCCTCATTTCCGAACAATCCATCGGTGAGTTGGGCCACCAGCCAGGGGCCGCCGGCCTGGCCCAGCAGGTTGGCAACCAGCAGGTAGAGCGCCACAAGCTGGGCCCTGAATTGCGGCGGCGAGACCATCGGAATGACCGCCACGGCCGCGCCGAAGGGAGCGGCGCCGAACAGGTTGACGGGAGCCAGCATTGCAATGGCCAGCGCTCCCGAAGGCGCCAGGGCGATACCCAAGGCGCCCGGCAGGGCCAACAGCCCGGCGAAGGTGGCGATCTTCAGGTTCGCGTCGCGGTAGCCGCGCGCCTGCAGCCCGTCAGCGATCCATCCCGAGGCCACCACGCCCAGTGTCGCAAACACCAGGAACAAGACGCCCTGCGCGTAGCCGATGTCACCCGCCGACCAGCCATGCACGCGGATGAAGAAGGCCGGAATCCAGGCCCCGAGCGCGAATTGCGCCGCGGCGAGCAGGGATATGCCCCCATACACTGCCGTGAACAGCCTCCCGTTGCGCCGGATATAGCGCAAAGCCTGCAGGAACCCTTCGCGGTACTGTTCTGCGCTCTCGCGATTGGCCGCCGCGCGCCGCTCGGGCTCTTTCACCGACAGGAAGAACCATACGGCGGCAGGGATGCCCGGCAGTGCGCCGAGGATAAACACGGCCTGCCACACCTCCAGGGAACCCAGGAAGGGAAGGGCAATGCTGTCTGCGGACTGGACCGAATTCACGATGAAGCCGCCTGCCATCAGGGCGATCCCCGACCCGAAGAAACTGGAGGCCGTGAACACGCTCACGGGCCGGGCCAGGCGCCCGGGCCTGAAGAGGTCGGCCAGCAGGGAGAATCCCGCCGGCGTCAGCACGGCCTCGCCCACGCCAACGAACATCCGGGCCACGAAGAGCTGCGCATAGGTCTCGGCCAGGCCGCAGGAGATGGCCGCGATGGTCCAGGCGCAGATGCCCACGGTAATCAGCCGGCGACGGTTGACGCTGTCGGCGATGCGGCCCAGGGGAATGGCTACCAGCGCATAGAAGAAGGCGAACGCGAAGCCCTGCAGCAGGCTCATCTGCGTATCGCTGACCAGCAGGTCGACCTTGATGTCCTGAACCAGGAGGTTGATGACCTGCCGGTCGATAAACGCCACAACTCCACACACGCACAGGACGAATACCACGTACCAGCCGTAGGCCTCGCCCGACGATTTCCCTCGAGGCGCGTTCATGCAGCGCGAATGCCTGCGCTCAGCAGTTTCGACTCCACTTCCTTGAGGATCGCGGGATCGTCTATGGTCGCCGGGAACGGGTACTCCACGCCGTCGGCGATCTTCGCCAGAACGCCGCGCAGGACCTTCCCCGAGCGGGTCTTGGGCAACCGGTCCACTACCACGGCCTTGCGGAAGGCGGCAACGGGGCCGACATGCCGGCGTATCAGGGCCACGCACTCCGCCAGGACGGCCTCCTCCTCGCGGTCGGCCCCGGACTTCAGGCACAGGAATCCGAGCGGCACCTGCCCCTTCAGGGCGTCGGCAATGCCCGTTACCGCGCATTCGGCAACGTCCGGATGCATCGCCAGCACTTCCTCCAGCGCGCCGGTCGAAAGGCGGTGGCCGGCCACGTTGATCACGTCGTCGGTCCGGGTCATCACGTACAGATAGCCCTCGTCGTCGGCGTAACCCGCGTCGCCCGTCGTGTAGAAGCCCTCGTGCCTGCTCAGGTACGTCTCCCGGAAGCGATCGTCAGCCTGCCACAGAGTCGGCAGCGCGCCCGGCGGCAGCGGCAGGCGGCAAACGATGGATCCCGTTTCGCCGGCAGGCACTTCGGCGCCGGCCTCGTCCAGCACCCGAACGTCCCACCCCGGAAGCGCCTTGCCGGCGGATCCGGCCTTCACCTCGAACAGGCCCTCGCCCAGCAGGTTCCCGGCCACCGCCCAACCGGTCTCGGTCTGCCACCAGTGGTCGATGACCGGCACGCCGAGAACCTTGCCGGACCACTCGAGCGTGTCCGGGTCGCAGCGCTCGCCGGCGAGGAACAGCGCGCGCAGCGTCCCCAGCTCGTACCGCTTCGCCTGCTCGAGCGCCGGATCCTCGCGCTTGATGGCGCGTATCGCCGTCGGCGCGGTGAACAGGGCATTGACTCCATGCTGACCGATGACGCGCCAGAAGGCGCCCGCATCGGGCGTTCCGACCGGTTTGCCTTCATAGAGAATGGAGGTGGCCCCCGCCAGCAGGGGTGCGTAAACGATGTAGGAATGCCCCACCACCCAGCCGATGTCCGAAGCCGCCCAGAACACGTCGCCCGCCGAAATCCCGTACAGCGCCTTCATCGACCAGTGAAGCGCAACAGCGTGCCCGCCGTTGTCGCGCACGATCCCCTTCGGCTGCCCCGTCGTGCCGGAGGTGTAGAGAATATAGAGCGGATCGGTGGCTTGCACCGGGACGCAAACAGCCGGGGAGGCATCGCGCACGAACTCCCGCCAGTCCCTTTCGCCTTCCGGCTTGAGCTGCGCGCGCAACTCCGGCCTCTGCAAAAGAACGACGAGTTCGGGCGCATGATCGGTCTGGGCCAGCGCGTCGTCGAGCAGCGGCTTGTAGGCCACGACGCGATTGGGCTCCAGGCCGCAACTGGCGGTAAGAACGAGTTTTGGCCGGGCCTGGGAAATCCGCGTGGCCAGCTCGCGGGCGGCGAACCCGCCGAAGACCACCGAGTGGATCACGCCCAGCCGCGCGCATGCCAGCATGGCCATCACCGATTCCGGGATCATGGGCATGTAGATCAGCGCCCGGTCGCCGCGCCCGAGCCCTGCCGCCTGCATGGCGCCGGCCAGTTCCGCCACGCGGTCGCGCAATTCGGCGTATGTGAACCGGCGAACCGCCCCGGTCATCGCGCTGTCATAAATCAGCGCGGTTCTGTCCGCCGCCGCGGAATCGGCGTGCCGGTCCAGCGCGTTGTAGCAGGTATTCAGGACACCGCCCGTGAACCAGCGGCCCGAAGGCGCCCCGGCGTCAAGAACGCTGTTCCAGGAACGGTCCCAGTCGATCCCCCGCGCCGCGCCGGCCCAGAATTCCTCGGGGTCGTTCAGCCATCGTTTGCGAACGCTGTCATACGACATCTGCGGCAACTCTCCGGATCGGCATCAGCGGGTTCTCCCTTGACCGGCCCGACATTTTATGCGTGCGCATGCGGCGCATATACTCGCTGACCATGCCTGTCGCCGCTCCTTCATGCCTCCCTGCCGTCCTGATCTGCGCGCTTGCCTGGCTCGCCCCGGCCGCGGCGCCGCTTGCGGCGGCGGAGAGCGAGGTTACGCAAGTCCGCGGGAGCTACGGGGAGGAGGACGAGGCCTTGTACCGCGAGCGATTCCAGGCGCTGAACGACCGCACGGGCGGTAGCGGACTGGCCGAATACGACCCACTCAAGGATGTTCCGGGCGCGGTGGATCACATGCCGCTTGAGATGGCGATGATGCCGGGCATTTCGGCCGCGGCCCTTGAAGCCGCCATGGAATACGCCCGCGCCATGAATTCCTCCGCGTTGCTCGTCTGGCGCGATGGAGCGCTTGAGTCCGAGGTTTATTTCGGCGACGCCACGGCCGATACGCCATTGGTCTCCATGTCGCTGGCCAAGCCGCTGTCGGTGATCGCGGTCGGCCGGGCAATGCAGGAGGGCCATATCGCCTCGCTGGACGAGCCCGCGGCGAACTACTTTCACGAGTGGCGCGGAACGCCCAGGGCCGCGATCACCGTCCGGCAACTGCTGGGCATGCGTTCGGGCCTGAAGCCGCAGGCGCCGGCGCCCGATATCGACGATGTCCTCAATCGCGCCTACCTGCATCCGCGTCACGACGAAGTCCTCGTCAACGACTACCCGCTGACCGACGAACCGGGCAGCCGCTACGAGTACTCCAACGCCAATTCCGAACTGGTCGCGCCGCTGATCGAGCGCGCCACCGGCATCGAGTATGAAGACTGGGTCTCGCAGGAAGTCCTGGCGCCACTGGGGGCCGCGGGCGGCAAGGTGTGGATGAACCGCGAGGGCGGAACGGCGCACGCGGGATGCTGCTGGCTGTTGCCGGCCGAGTCGTGGCTAAGGCTGGCGGTCCTCCTGATCGATGACGGCCGGATGCAAGGGCGGCGCCTGCTCCCCGAGGGCTATGTGGGCGCGATGACCACTGCTACGCCGCAAAACCCGCATGCGGGGCTGGGCGTATACGTGGCGGGAGACTACATCGATCGGCGCGGCGCGGCCAATCCGGACAGAAACGTCGGCGAAACCCTGCACGGCGAGCCGTACCTGGCCCACGACCTGTTCCTGTTCGACGGCAATTCCAACCAGGTCATTTACATCGTGCCTTCAGTCCGCCTGGTCGTCGCACGGCTGGGAAGACGGCCCCCCGCCGGCACGGAATGGGACAACGCCTACCTGATCAACACGCTGTTGCGCGGACTGGACGAGGAGATCGGGGCGCGGCTCAGGCCTCAACGGCTGCCTGCGACGCAATAGGCGTCAATTTGAGCCCGAAGCCGGCGGCCTGGTCCGCCCCATGGCGCCCAGGAGTCTCCATTCGCCGGACTCGAACGCCCAGATGTGCGTGATTTCGAAATGCTGGTCCACAGGCTCCCCGCCCGGCATTCGGGTCCGGTGGGTGTTGTAGTAAATCACTGCCGTGTTACCGGAGAACGCAATGTCGCCGAACTCCAGGGTCAATTCTTCCTGATCGATTCCACGCATCTGCTCGACCCCGGCCCGCAGTTGATCAATCCCGGAGGGTTTGGGCCAGCCGGGAGGCCAACCTAAATAGTGCTCGGAAGCGTTATCCACGTAGTACTGCAGGTCACCCTGTCCGCGGGCTGCATAGATCGCCTGCTCCTTCTCCCAGATCTCGGCTTTGGCTTGCTCCCGGTCGTAGCCCGGTGACGTATAGCGCCCCAGGGCGCCGAGCAATTTCCATTCGCCTTCCTCCCGAACCCAGACATGGGCAATGTCCGCAGTCTGATCTACCGGTTCTCCGTCTGGCAGGCGCGTCTTGTGCGTGCTGTAGTAGATCACGGCGGTGTTGCCCGAGAAAGTGATGTCGCCGAACTCCATGGCGATCTCTTCCTGGTCCTGGCCGCGCATCTGCTCGGCGCGCTCGCGCAACTGCTCGACACCCAACGGTGCGGGCGGACCGGGTGGCCAGCCCATGTAATCCCCGGCCGCAAAGCCCAGGTAGACGCTCGGGTCGCCCCGGCTCCTGCCGGAGAAAATCGCCTGCTCCTTCGCCCAGATCTCATCCCGGGCAGCGACCCTGTCGTAGTCTTCGCCGCCCGGGGGCGGCACGGCGCAAGCGCCGAGCGCCAGCGCGAGGAGCAGGATCGCAAGAGGCGTGTCCGGTCTCGGCATGTGCATGTTAATTCTCCGGATCCACGGGCGGGTTGGCGGGCGGCACGAACCGCATCCATTCCATCAATTCCTCAACGCCATCCGGGCGCGGGAACGCGTCGGGCATCGGCTCGCCCGGCCGGCGCTTGCGGCCGATTCCTCGAAACCAGTGCTCCAGGCCGGGCGGCAGAAACACCCAGAACAACTCCATGTCGGTGTCGCCGGTGTTCTCGAGGACATGGCGAGCGTAGCGGCCGAACAGCACGGTCGAACCTTCCGTGATCGGGTACTCGTTTCCCTCGATCTCGACCCGCCCGCTGCCCTTGTGGACGAAGATCAGTTCGTGGTTGCGGCGATGGCCGTGCTCGCGGATATGGCAGCCCGGAGGCAACAGCTGCGTGCCCGACGTAAAGCCGTCATAGGGCGTGTTCTCGGGCGTCAGCTTGAGGTCCACGTAACCCCGCGAAGGCAGCGGCTGCCACAATGACTCCCCCTCGCCGGGTTCAACCACCGCCCACCACGGCTCGTTGTGCCGTTCGTTCATCGCTCACCCCTTCGCGAACTCCGGGCGCCCATCATACTGCCGGAAGGACGTTCCCGCTGATGGCAGAATGGCGCAGGTGGCACGCAAAGGATTCTCCAATGAACAGCAACGTTGCAAGGCGGCAAATCCTGTCGATGGCCCTTGGCCTGATTCTGGCGACACCGGTGCTTGCGCAGGAAAGTCATAGGGTGCTCGTGGTGGGCGCCTCGGGCGGTACCGGCCGCTTCATCATCAGCATGCTCGAAGAGCAGGGATACGAGGTTGTGCCGACCAGCCGCAATCCCGAGCGGGCCGCGGCGGCGGTGGGAGGCGACTTCGCCTGGCGGCAAATGGACCTGACCTCAACGGAAAGCGTGGATGCGGCGGTACGGGACGTGGACTTTGTAATCACGTCGCACGGCGCCACCGAAGCGCAAGGTCCGAACGACCCGGAGCAGGTGGATTGGATCGGGACCCGGCATCTGATCGACGTTGCCGGGAAAATCGGCGTAAGGCACTACGTGATGATCTCGGCGGCCAGCGCCGGAAACCCGGATTCGCCGCTGAACGAGCGATTCGGCAATGTCCTCATATGGAAAGGACGCGCCGAGGAATACCTCCGCAACTCCGGCCTGCGCTATACGATCGTTCGCGGTCCGGGCCTCCGTGACAATCCCGGAGGGGAAAAACCCATCGTTCTTGAACAGGGCGGATCAGGCCGTCGCCTGCTGGAACGCGAAGACCTGGCCACCGTCACGGTCGCTGCACTCGACAACGAGGCAGCTTTCGGCAAGACCTTTGTCGCCAGGAACGCCGAAGGCGGCACAACCATCGATTTGAACCGGCAACTCGAAAGCCTGCAGCCGGATTAACGGCCGCAGGCTTTGAGGGCGTGACGCCGTGGGGGCAATGCCCCCACTCCCGGGGACAGTTCTCGGCTTCGATCAGGCGGCGGAGCCGAACCAGTTCTGGAACACGGGGGCGGAGGGCGCCGGAAGCCCGGTTTCCTCTTCGCAGCGGGCCTTGAGTTCTTCGGGCGTGCCGCCGAAGTCGAACAGCAGCGTGTCGCCTCTCTCGGTGGCCATGTCCGAACGCAGTTTCTCGGTTGCGCTATCGTCCACGTCGCCGTCCTCGTTGCAGACCACACCGTAGCGGCGCGCGCCGTCCACGCTCACCAGGCCGGCGGCCACATCGAAGCCCACCTGTTCGGCGGGACGCTTGAGCGGGTCGCCCCAGCCGCCGCCCCCCCAGGTGTCGAAGTAGAGCAGATCGCCCGGTTCCACCTTGATCCGGTCGCACTTCGATTGCAGCAGTTCCTCGCTGCCGTCGGTGCGGTGCAGGATCTTGCGGCTGCGTTGCCCCGGCAGTCCGCCGTTAACGCCCCAAGGATAGGTGAGCCAGCGGTCGTCGTGGATCGAGATCTCACCCGGCTCAAGGAACCGGTAACCCACCCGCAATGCGTTGCCGCCTCGGTGCAGGCCGGGGCCGCCGCTGTCGGCCAACGTCTCGTACACGTCAATGCGCAACGGGAAGTAGCTTTCCAGGAACTCGTTGGGAACGTTGGTGAAGCTCGGCCACAGCGAATGGCCGTCGGGGCCGTCGCCGAACGGCTTGCCGGGAATGCCGCCAAAGCCGATCTGGTAAAGCTGATACCACTCGCCGTCGGCGCGCCGGTAACCGGAATACATGAAGTGCGGGCTGTCGGAAAAGCCGGCCGCACACAGGAAATCCGGGTTGCCCTGCCCCAGCAGGCCGCCGAGGATGTCGAAGATGCGTCCCAGGGCATGGGTGCGGCATGACAGCGCCGCCGGGAACCTGGGCTTGAGCAGGGTGCCCTCGGGGATGCGAACCTCCATCAGGTCATAGAACCCGTCGTTGAACATGATCTGCGGATCGAACACCATGATCATGTACACCCCGGCGAACATCTTGAACATTTCCTCGTTCAGGTAGAAGTTCACCGAGCTGATGGATTGAGGATCCGTGCCCTCGAAGTCGAAAATCACCTTCTCGCCTTCACGCCACATTGCGCACTTGATCCTGTACGGCCCCATGCCCAGGCCGTCGTCGCAGATGAAGTCCTCGAAATACTGCTTCGTCTCCGGCACCGTCATGTTGATCAGCGTGCCCATGGCGCGCTTGTTGCGGTCCAGCAGTTCTTCCAGCGCCGAGTAATAGACGTCATCGCCGAAACGTTCGGCCATTTCCAGCACACGCTTCTCCGCGGTGCGGATAGCGGCCACGATGGCGTTGAAGTCGCTGCGGTTCCAGTGCGGCAGCCGACAATTGTGCAGGATCAGCCGCAGCACGTCCTCCTGCAGCTCGTCGTTCTTGTAGATCTTCACCGGAGGCACGCGAATGCCCTCTTCGAAGATCTGCCGGGCGTCGGTGGGCAGGCTGCCGGGCACCTTGCCGCCGATGTCCGTCATGTGGCCGAACATCGAGGCGTAGGCGATCAGGCGGCCGTCCTTGTAGATGGGCCTGAGCAGCAGCCAGTCGTTTGCATGGCTCACGGCGCCGTTGCAGGCGTACGGGTCGGTGGTGAGGAACATGTCGCCTTCCTCGATCGTCCCGTCATAGGCCTCCTTGAAGCCGTGAATGAAACTGCCGAACTGCCCCACGACCATCTTGCCTTCCAGGTTGGCGATCATGGGGAACTCGTCATGCTGCTCGCGGATTCCGGGCGACATGGCGGTGCGGAACAGCACCGCGTCCATCTCCCAGCGGGCATTCAGCATCGCGTTTTCGATGATGTCCAGCGTAATGGGGTCCAGCTCCACGCGGTCAAAGGGGCGTGGGCGGCTTTCTATGATTTGTGCAGGCATTGTGTGTAACTCCCGTTCAGGAATTCGAAGGCGTAATCAGGATGTTGCCGTATTCGTCCACATGCCCCTCGTGACCGGGGAGCACCAGGGTGGTCGAGTCCATCTCCAGGACGATGGCCGGGCCGTTGATCACGTTGCCGGCCTTCAGTTTGGAGCGGTCATACAGCATGGCTTCCTGCATTCCGCCATCGACGTAAATTTCGTGCGAGACCATTTCGGCGGCCGCGGGACTGGCGTCTCCTTCCTCGACCCGCAAGGCGCGCACCACTGTGGGCTTGCCTTCGGCCACGGCGCGCAGGTTGACCAACTCCTTGTCTTCCGGCAACGCAAAGGTGAAGAGCTGCTCGTGCATCTGATCGAATTTGCCTCCGATCGCATCCAGACCCTGCTTGCTCAAGTCATCCAGCTCGAAATCCACGGTCAGCAGCAGGCCCTGGCCGTGGTAGCGGATGTCCGCCTGATAGGTCAGGGTCTGGTCGCTGCGCGGAATGCCTTCTTCGTCCAGCGCTTGCGAAGCCTGCTCCGCCAGGTCGGCGAAGATTTCCACTGCCTCTTCGGCCTTGGTGCGGCCGAAGCGCTTGATGAAGGTGCGCGAGGCCTCGTTCCTCACGCGCGTGGTGGCGTCGCCGTAGGCGCACAGCACGCCCGGTCCCGGCGGAATGATGACCGGCCAGGAACTCATGAGCTTGCCCAGCGCGTTGGCATGCAAGGGGCCGGCCCCGCCGAAGGCGATCAGCGCGAACTCGCGCGGGTCGTGGCCCTGTTCCACCGATACCAGGCGCAAGGCGCCATACATGTTTTCGTTGACCAGGCTGACGATACCGGAGGCCGCCTCCATGAGAGAAAGGCCCAGGGCATCGGCAATGGTCTGCACGGCGGCTTCGGCCGCAGCCCTGTCGAGCTTCATGTCGCCGCCCAGGCGCACCTCGGCGGGCAGATAGCCAAGCACCACATTGGCGTCGGTCACGGTGGGCGCTTCGCCTCCCTTGGCGTAGGCCGCCGGCCCCGGATCGGCGCCGGCGCTCTGCGGGCCGACGCGCAGCGCGCCGGTGAGCTCCGGCACGTGGGCGATGGAACCGCCCCCGGCGCCCACCGTGCGCACGTCCACCGAGGAAGCGCGCACGGTCACGTCTCCAACGGTGGTCTCGCGCCTCAGTTGCGCCTGACCGTCCTGCACCAGTGCAACGTCCGTGGACGTGCCGCCCATGTCGAAGGTCAGCAGGTTGTTGTGCTCGGCCTGCGAGGCGATCCAGATGGCGCCGGAAACGCCGCCGGCCGGGCCGCTCATCAGCAGGTTGACCGGGACGGCCTCGGCCGCGTCCGCGGAGGCCAGGCCGCCGTCGGAGCGCAGCACGTGGAGCTGCACGCCGCTCATGGTGTCGTTGAGCTGCTGCTCGAGGTTGCGGACGTAGGTCGCCACTTTCGGGCGCACGTAGGAATTGGCGACCGTGGTGATCGTGCGCTCGTATTCCTGCATCTCCGGGACCACTTCCGAGGAAAGGGATACCGGCACGCCGGGAAGAACGCGTTCGGCAACTTCACGGACCTGCTGCTCATGCGCGGGGTTGGCGAAGGAGTTGATCAGCGACACGGTCAGCGCTTCCACGCCTTTCCCTGCCAGCTTCTGCAATTCCACCTCCAGCGACTTGACGTTCAGGTCGTGCACGACCGATCCGTCGGCGCCCACGCGCTCGTCCGCTTCAATGGTCAGCGCCAGCGGCGCAATCGGCAGGCTCTTGTTGTAGATCACCCATCCGCCCAGGCCGCCCGGCACGAAGGAACGGGCAATCTGCAGCACCTGCCGGTAGCCCTTGGTGGTAACCAGCCCTACCTTGGCCCCCGTCCCCGTGAGGATGGTATTGGTGGCGACCGTCGTCCCGTGCATGACATGGGTAATGTCCCCGGGATCGACGTCCGCGTCGCCACAGACCCTGTCGATGCCGTTGGACACGCCGATCGACGAATCCTCCGGCGTGCTGGGGACTTTTGCGGTGTACATCTCCCCCGACTGCTCGTTAACCAGGAGCAGGTCGGTAAAAGTACCGCCCACATCCACGCCCAAGCGAAAGCTCATGCTATTTCTCCCGTGTGTATTTCAGTTCAGGCCTGCGCGCCCATCGCCA
>CAYMQG010000073.1:0-14454 GCA_964392625.1 uncultured Gammaproteobacteria bacterium
CTCTTCAAATCGCATCCGCCTTGTCTCCTGTAACCATTGAGTCCGTCTCATCCACCGTCACCCGCCAGCCAAAAAAGCCGACAGCAAAACCGGACAGTTCATTTGTTACAAGTGCGGACAGTCTATTTGTTCCTAACACGGCCGGGCCGACCGGATTGAAGACGGGCCGTTATTCGGTTATGCTTCCGCCCCGCCCGCACTGTCGGCCGGGGCCGAAACCCGTGAAGTCCGGAATACATCCAAAATACAACGAGATCAAGGTCACCTGCAGTTGTGGCCGGGAACTGGTCACCCGCTCAACCTTGAGTGAGGACATTCGTGTGGAAGTATGCTCTTCCTGCCATCCGTTCTTCACCGGTTCGCAAAGGATTATGGAATCGGCTGGTCAGATTGAAAAGTTCCGCCGCCGCTACGGGGCGCGGAAATCCGCTTAAACCTTTCATTTCACGAAGTTTTTCGCCAATCCGGCGGCTGCGCTATAATAGTCGTTCGCGACGCGAACGCCCAGTTTCTGGGCCGCGTCTTTCCCAGGCTGGCGTCACCCCCCAACGGAGCGCCAATCCCGGTGTTCGGAGGAGCCGGTTGCGTGACGCCTGCGTCAACCGTCCCGCCGGGATGGAACAAGGCAGTTGCATGACCGATTCGGGCGACAGACTTGTAAGCCGCGACGGGCACTCCGTGCCACTTGCGCGGCGTGAAGGCGTGCTCGGCGCGGATGCGCTGGAAATAACGGCTGTCCCGGGGGCGACCGGCGCCTACAGTTACGACCCCGGTTACGCGTCCACCGCAAGTTGCACCAGCCGGATCACTTACGTCGACGGTGAAAAGGGCGTGCTCATGTATCGCGGCTATGCCGCGGACGACCTGGCGCGGCACAGCAACTTTGCAGAGGTGTCGTGGTTGCTCCTGAACGGAGAGTTGCCGTCGCAAGAGGAACTGCAATCGTTTTCGGAGGAATTGGCGAACCTGCGGGCCTGCGCCCCGGAAGTCCTCGACGCGATCGCAGCCATGCCCGGCAGCGCCCATCCGATGAGCGTCATGACGGTGGCGCTGTCGGTGATGCCGACCGTATATCCCGAATGCAGCAATCCGGGCGACGCCGATCACAGGCGGCTCTTCAGCCACCGGGCAATCGCCAATATGGCGACCGTGGCGGCGGCGGCCTATCGCAACACGATCGGAAAGCCGGCCATAGCGCCGCGCAGCGATCTCGACTACGCCGCCAACCTCCTCTACATGATGTTCGGCGAAGAGCCGAATCCCGTGGCGGCCAAGGCGCTCGACACGCTGCTGGTGCTCCACGCGGACCACGAACAGAACTGTTCAACATCCACCGTGCGGATTGCCGGCAGTTCGGGGGTCAATCCGTTCTCGGCCCTCGCCGCCGGGTGTATAGCGCTTTGGGGCCCGGCGCATGGCGGCGCCAACGAGGCCGTAATCCAGATGCTGGAAGAGATCGGCACTTCCGGGAATATCGAGGAATACGTCGCGAGGGCCAAGGATCCGGGGGACTCTTTCCGGCTGATGGGCTTCGGCCACCGCGTCTACAAGAATTTCGACCCGCGTGCGACCATCATCCGGGGCATCTGCCATGAAGTGCTGAAGGAGCTGAAGACCGGCAAGGGCCGGCTGTTCACGCTGGCGCGGCAACTGGAGGAGATCGCGCTGAGCGACAACTATTTCAAGGCCCGGCGCCTGTATCCCAATGTGGACTTTTACTCCGGCATCATCTACCGCGCGCTGGGGCTGCCGGCGACCATGTTTACGCCCATGTTCGCCATCGGCCGTACCGCGGGCTGGGCGGCGCACTGGTGCGAAATGCACAAGGATCCGGAGTCCCGGATCGGACGGCCGCGCCAGCTCTATCTGGGGCCCACGGCGCGCAGCTACACGCCCGTCGGGAATCGTTAGAAGAGGTCCTCCTCTTCGTCTTCGGCGTCGCCTGTCGGGGTTCCTCTCGAGGCGCCGGGAAGGGCGTCTTCCCTGAACAGCTCGAAGATCGCGTCGGACTCGCCCGGCGGAGCCAGCAGGCCGGTCTCTGGAGAGACGCGGGCGGAAATAATGCGCCGTGGGCGCGACAGAGGCGCTTCGGCCGCTCCGTCCAGCGCCTCCTCCATGAAGTAGATCCAGATCGGCAGGGCGGTGCGCCCGCCTTCCTCGAAGCGTCCGAGCGACCGTTCCTGGTCGAAGCCCACCCACACGGTCGCCAACAGGTCTCCGTTGAAGCCGCTGAACCAGGCGTCCCGGTTGTCGTTTGACGTGCCGGTCTTGCCCGCCAGGTCCTGCCGTTCCAGCGCCCGCGCCCTTCTGCCGGTCCCGCGCCGGATCACGTCGCGCATCATGTCGTAGACGATGTAGGCGTTCTCGGCGCTCACTACGCGCGGCGCCAGCTTCTGGTCGGCGAACAACTCGGGCCTGTCGGTCACGTCCGGGTTACGCTGCAGGGTCACCGCCTGCATCTGGGCCACCGACTCGAAAGGCTCCAAGGGGTCTTGAGCGCCGGCGGCGGGGTACAGCGTCGCCAATCGATCGACCTTGGCGAAGGCGCGCGCCAGGTGGGACGGCATCCGGGGGTCGCCGCCGTTCAGCCACTCGGCGGCGCCGGCCGATCCCGCGCCAACATCTTCCGCCTTCAACTCACAGGACCGGCAGGCAACGGCCGCATCGGCCTGATAGCGCAGGCCGTCTTGCTCTACCCGCTCGATCAGCCACGGCTCGACGCGATATCCGCCATTGGCCAGGACGGCATAGCCGCGGGCAATCTCAAGTGGCGGGACGCCGCCCGAACCCAACGCCAGCGAATAGCTTTCCGGCAGCGAGGAATCCGGCAGGCCGAAAGCGCCGATGTGGCCGATGGTGTCGCTCAAGCCCACCCGTTGAAGCACTCGGACCGATACGAGGTTCATGGACCGCACCAGTGCTTCGCGCAAGCGGGTTGGACCGTTGAAGCTTCCCGAATTGTTCCTGGGGCGCCACACCGTTTCGGAAGTGGGGTCCTGTATGACCACGGGCGCATCGTTCACGACCGTGGCCGCCGTGAGCCCATGATCCAGCGCGGCGGAGTAGATGAATGGCTTGAATACGGAGCCTGGCTGACGCAGAGCATCGACCGCGCGATTGAACTTGCTGTGCCGGAAGTCATAACCGCCCACCAGCGCCACGATCCCTCCGTCGCGTGGATTGATGGCCACCAGGGCGCCCTGGACTTCCGGCTGCTGGGTCAACTCCAGACCCCCTTCGTCGGCATCGCGGACCAGTATCAGGTCTCCCACGGCAAACATGTCCGCCGGTCCGTCGGGCTGCGGGCCGACTTCATTCTCGGAAACGTAGGGTCGCCGGCGCACGCGCTCCCACGGCAGTTCCGCGCGGGCCGCGCCCTGGACCAGCACCTCGACCTCGCCGGCTCCGCCGAAGGACATCACGAGGGCGGGCCGCGCGTCCGCGACCTGCGGCAGGGAATCCAGGTATTCCAGCAGTTCCGCGTCGGTGCGCAGCCCCTCGGCCCGCAGATTGCGCAGCAGGTCGGTCTGCACCGGTCCACGGTATCCGTGCCGGCGATCATATTCCCGCAAACCGCGGCGCACGGCGCGCTCGGCCGCTGCCTGCATGCGGGCATCGATCGTTGTCGTTACCCGATATCCGCCGGTCAGCGCTTCCATTCCGTAACGCGCTATCGCTTCCTTGCGCACCATCTCCAGGACCCAGGGGGCCCTGACCTCCTGACGCGGGCCGTGCCGATTCGACTCCATCGGCACCTCCAGGGCCTCTTGGCGCTCCGCTTCCGAAATGAAGTCCAGTTCCCTGAGCCTGCGCAGGACATACGCCCGTCGAGTGGTGGCGCGGCGGGGGTTTCTGACGGGATTTATGACCGAAGGAGCTTTGGGCAACGCTGCTAGCGTGGCGCTCTCGGCAATACTCAACTCGTCCAGGTTCTTGCCGAAATACACCTGGGCGGCGGCCGCTACGCCATAGGCGCGTTGGCCGAGGAAAGCCTTGTTGAGATACAGCTCGAGTATCTCCTCCTTGCTCAACTCCCTTTCCAGCCGGCGGGCAAGGAACAGCTCTCTGGCCTTGCGAACGAAGGTGCGTTCCCGCCCCACGTAGTTGTACTCGCGTGCGAGCAGCTGGGTAATAGTGCTGCCCCCCTGGCTGCGGGATTGCGTGAGGATCATGTTCAAGGCGGCGCGCGCCAGGCCCTGGTAATCGTAGCCCGGATGTTCGAAGAAGCGGTCGTCCTCGGCGGCGACAAAGGCCTGCCAGAGCAACGGCGGCACATCCTCAAGGTCCACCGGAGTCCTGAACCTCTCGCCCACCTCGCCGATCATCCGCCCGTCCCTGGTGTTCGCCTGCAGGGGAATCTCCAACGGCACCTCGCGGATGCTCTCCACGCTGGGCAGACCCGGGGCGAGATAGAAATACGCGCCGGCGATCAGCATGGCCAACGCAACCACCCCCAAGGCGGCGCCCGCAACGCCCAGGACGCATATCTTCACAAATGCGTTGATAAACGATCTGGACTGCAGAAACCGGGTAATCACACGATAGGTTCCAGGCTATGCGGGACTCGATTGCCCATTATAGGCAGCCCGCACGAGTGTTTCTCAACCCGGATGGTTTGAATTCATCAGGCGAACATGCAGGGATTGCGGCCAAAAGGAGCAGTGCTGGGACTCGACATCGGCGCGGGCGCGGTCAAGGTGGTCGAACTGACCCGGGGCGCCATGCGGTCCTGCGCTCTTTCGCTCCGCTCACACGCGGGGAACCCCTCGCGCGCCCCGGACGCGGGCGCGCTGCGGGACGCCCTTCGCCAAGCCGCGCCGCGCTCCAGACGGGCCGTGGTCGGCCTCGATGACGCCGACGTTATCGTGCATCGCTTCACCCTGCCGAGGGACCTTCCGCCCGCGGAGATGGAAGAGCAGGCGCGCCTGCAGGCCGGCCAGGCCGCGCCCTTCCCTCTCGGCGAGGCCGCCTTCGATTACGTAGCCGAAGCAACAGGCGAACACACGCAGGGTTTCCGGATGGCGATTGCCCGTTCCGCAACCGTCGAGGCCCTGTGCCGGGCAGTCGGACTTGCCGGATTGTCCATCGTCGCCGTGGACGTCACGGCGTTCGCGGTCCATGGAGCGATAGCGGCGATGGCCGGGCGGGAGGCGCCGCTGGCGGTTCTTGACGGAGGCCACCGGCAATCGCGCCTGACGGTCCATTCAGGAGGCGAAACCATCTTTCAGCACAGCCAGCCCTTCGGTTGCGCCCAATTGGCCGCGCGCCTCAGCAACACGTACGGTCTGTCGGCAAGCGACACGCATAACGCGCTTGCGGAATGCGCATTGCCCGGCGGCGGCGCCTCCCGGATCAGGGAGTCCTTCCTCAAGGACCTTGCCCGGCATGCCGCGCGGGCGCTACAACTGCATCTGACTTCGCAGCGCAATGCCGTGCCGCCCGAGAGGATGCTTCTCTGGGGCGGAGCGGCCTTGCTTCACGGCGCCTGCGCGGCCCTGCGGGATGAGCTGAACCTGCCTGTCGAGGCGATCGGGCCGCGGGCCTTCGGCCCCGGCGACAGCCCGAGCGAATTCTCGCCCGCTCTCTTCGGAGCATATGCCCTGGCGCTCAATGATCACGCCTGACCGGAAGACCTGGCTCCTTTGCGCGCAGCCCCGGCGATGAGATCGCTGAACCTGCTTCCCTGGCGCGACGCGAGGCAAAGGAGGCGGCGGCGCACCGCATGGGCCGCCCTCCTGTGCGGGCTTGTCGCCGGAACGGGAGTGGTGGCCGCAACCGAACTTCATTTGGCCGGGAAATTGCGCGAAGTCGAGCGCCAGGTCTCGCAATTGCAGGCCGCCATCGCCGTTCACCGGGAGGCCGCTGCACAACAGCGGGAACTGGAGGCAAGAAACGCGGATATGAGCGCGGTGTTGACCGAATTGCAGAGGATCCGGGATCACAACCGGGCGGTGCGGGACTGGCTCGAAAAACTGCCCGAAGCCGTGCCTCCCGAATTGCGGCTGAGGCGGCTCTCGATCGAAGGGACGGTTTGGGAATTGCAGGGCGAGGCGCACAACCTGGAACCGGCCGCACAGCTTCTACAGGCAATCCGCGCCATGCCCACGGTGTCGGAATCCCGCATTGAACATGTGCGCGGCGACTCCGTCCAGGCGCGCGAGTTCGCGCTGGCGGGAAGGTTCGCGGAATGACGCTGCTTGACGAGCTGCGCAACGTGGAACCCGGGAAGCCGGGGCAGTGGAGCATGCGGGTAAGCGTCACGCTTGCGTGCATCCTCCTGGTGTTGGTGACGGCAATCGGACTTCAGGTCCGCATCCGGGGGAAGCTGCTGCCGCAACTGGCCGGCGCGGCCGAAGCTCTTCCCGAACTGGAGGAAAGGCTCCACGGCGCGCGCCGGGCCGAGCGGCGAACGCAACTGCTGCGAGCGGAACTGGAACAATCCGAACAGCGGCTTCGGCAAACAGGGTCAAGGGTGCCGCGCGGCGCCGAGACGCTGGACCTGGCCGTTTCGCTGGCGTCGGTTGGGGCCGGGTCGCCGGTGGACGAAGTGCGGCCGTGGCGGCCGACCAGTGAAATGCCCCGCCGATTTCCGCACCTCGGCGCGGAAATGCAAATGGCCGGCGACTACGGAGAAATCATCGGTGCCGTCGGCCTTGTTCTGCAGGCCGGAGAATTGCGCGAACTGGTCGGTTTGTCAATCGAATCGGGCGACAGCAGGGAGGACGGCCGCTTGCGCGCCAAGGCGCGACTGCTGGCGTACTTTACCGACGATAGGCATGCCGACAAGCTCGCCGACATCGGCGCAGACCGGCCGGCGAACGCGCAAGCCCCGGCCAGGCGCATGGACCTCCCGTCTCCCTTCGCCGCGCCGTCCCGGGACACCGGCGATGTCACCGCGGCGGCGCCCGGGCGAGAGCAGGATTCGCCACGGCCAGGCGGCTTTATACGAGTGGGCGACCGACGCTACCGGATCGTGGACGACCCCGAGGGCCGGCCACGTCTCCAACCGGCAACGCCGTGACCGGGCGAGCCCGAAACGCCTGGCTCGCGGTCCTGTCGCTCGCCTGCGCGGGTCTTTCGCATGCGGACGACGCCGGGCGCATATCCCTGAGCTTCAGGGAACTTCCCGTCCGCGCCGCGCTGCAGCTTCTGGCGGAGGCTTCGCAAATGCAATTGCTGGTGTCCGACTCCGTGACCGGCACCATTACGCTGGAGATCGCCGAAATGACCCATGAAGACGCGCTCGCGCTGTTGCTTGAAACCCGAGGGCTGAAGGCGCGCAAGAGCCGCGGCGTCTGGGTGGTGGCCACCCCCGAAGAGTTCCTCGCGCGGGACTTCAGCCGCCGCGAGGCCGAACTCGCGGAGGAATCGCTGGCGCCGCTGCAGTTGCGCCAGTTCAGGGTCAACTATGCCGCGGCCTCGGAACTGGCCACCGTGATCGCCGGCGGTCAGTCCGCGCTGCTTTCCGAACGGGGAACGATCCAGGTGGACGAGCGAACCAATACTCTGATCGCTCACGATACTCCGCACCGCCTGGAGAAGCTGGCGCAATTGCTGGCCGAACTTGACGTGCCCTCGCGGCAGGTGTTGATCGAGTCGCGCGTGGTGGTCGCCAACCGGAATTACGGACGCAACCTGGGTTTGCGCTGGGGCGTCACGGCCGCCCGCCGGCGCGGCGGGGGCCGCGCGATCGTGTTTTCCGGGACCGGCGAAGCCACCGGGCGCGTTGCCGAAGCGCTGGAGACTTCCGAAGGCGAGCGGGGAACGCTAACCGCCGCCGATATTGCCGATCGCTACAGCGTCAGTCTGCCGGTTGCGGGGGCCGCCGGACGATTCTCGCTCGCCCTGCTGCATCCCGACTACCTGCTGGACCTCGAACTTGCGGCGATGCAGGCCGAAGGCCAGGGGCGGCTCATATCCGCACCCCGGGTACTTGCTTCCGACCAGCGCGAAGCGAGCATCCGCCAGGGCGTGGAAATCCCCTACCAGGAAGCGGCTTCCAGCGGCGCCACCACGACCCATTTCAAGCACGCCGCGCTGGGGCTCACGGTCACCCCCCGGATCACGCCCAACGGCCGGGTCATTCTCCGCCTGCTGGTAACCAAGGACAGCGTGGGAAAGATCGTCGCCACCGAACGCGGGGGCGCCGTTCCGTCCATCGACACGCGCCGGATTGAAACCGAAGTGCTGGTGGAGGACGGCCAGACACTCGTGCTGGGCGGAATTCGGGAAACCGAGAACGCCGACACGCAATCCAGCGTGCCCTGGCTTGGGTCGATTCCCGGCCTCGGGCGCCTGTTCCGCTCAAGCATCAATTCCGCCAATGAGACCGAACTCCTGATTTTCGTAACGCCGACGATCGTCGAGCCGGAGCAATAGTTCATGGGCGGAACGCGTTTGTGGGTACCATTTGCGGCCAATCCCGCAATCCCCTGCGCCGGGACGACCACAAGCCATGCCAACGTCGCGAAACATATTTCTGGTGGGCCCCATGGGCTCCGGCAAGTCCGCGGTCGGAAGCTGGCTGGCCAGGCGCCTCAAGTTGCAATTCGCCGACAGCGACCGGTATATCGAAGAACAGACCGGGGTGGACATCGCGCTGATTTTCGAGATCGAGGGCGAGGACGGGTTCCGGGCACGCGAGGAGAAAGCGCTCGAGCACTTGTGCGGACAGCGAAACATCGTGCTGGCCACCGGTGGCGGCGCCGTTGTCCGCGAGCGGAACCGCGAGGCATTGCGGGCCGGCGGCAGGGTGGTCTATCTCAAATGCGGTTTGGATGAGCAGGTACGCCGGACGCGCGACATCCGCAATCGTCCGCTCTTGGCCTCCGGCTCAAGACGCGCCGTTCTGGAGGACCTGATGCTGCAGCGCGGCCCGCTGTACCTTGAAGTGGCCAGCCACATTGTGGATACGACCGGACGCCGGGTCAGGCAGGTCGGGCAAAATATCCTGCAGTTGCTGCAGGAAGACTAGAGCCGCGGCGTCGCGTTACACCAGGTATGGAATTCGATCGAATTGAAGTGCGGGCGACCTCGGGTACGTACCCCGTGCTGGTGGGCCGGGGCCTCCTCGGGCGCCCCGGAGTCCTGGACGAATGGGTCGGGGACGGGGGCGTGCTCGCGGTGACCAGCCGCGCAGTCGCCGGCCTGTATCTGGACCGCCTGCCCGCGCTTCCCGGCGGGGTCCGCTGCGAGTCCGTGGTCCTTCCCGACGGCGAAGAGGCCAAGGACATCAGGCACTGGCAGCGAATCCTGCACCGTATGACCCGCCTGGGGCTGGACCGCGGCTGCACGCTGCTCTCGCTGGGCGGCGGCTGTGTCGGCGACGTGGCAGGCTTTGCCGCCGCCTGCTATCACCGCGGCGTGGATTATGTGCAGCTTCCCACCACTCTGCTGGCGCAGGTGGATTCGTCGGTCGGCGGCAAAACCGCCATCAATACGGAGTGGGGCAAGAACCTGGTCGGCGCCTTTCACCAGCCGCGGGCCGTAATCTGCGACACCGACGTTCTCGACACGTTGCCCGACCGGGAACTGAAGGCAGGATTGGCGGAGGTCGTGAAATACGGCGCAATTGCCGACGAAGAATTTCTTGCGTGGCTGGAAGAGAACGCCGGCGGGCTGCTGGCCCGCGACCCGGCCTGCCTGCGCCACGCCGTGCGCCGCTCGGTAGAGATCAAGGCCGCGGTCGTCGGCGAGGACGAGCACGACCGCAGCGGGCGCCGCGCCGTGCTGAATTTCGGCCACAGCTTCGGGCATGCAATCGAACACACGGCCGGTTATGGACATTGGCTGCATGGCGAGGCGGTGGCTGCCGGCATGTGCATGGCGGCCAGGCTGGCGGTAGCCGAAGGCAGATTGCAGCCTGCGGAGCAACAGCGCCTGGAAGCGTTGCTGGCGCGCCTGGACCTGCCGGTGAATGCGGGCCAACTGGACGCCGGGGCCCTGAAGAAGGCGATGTTCAGTGACAAGAAAAACGCCCGGGGCAGGATCCGGCTGATCCTGCCCCGCGGTCTGGGCGACGCGCAGCTAACCGGAGACTTCTCGATTGATGCGCTGGACGCTGTGTTGTCGGGACGCTCGCCTTGACGACAGTCGCGGCGCGGCAAGCCCATGAAAACACGCGTGCCGCATGGGCGGTCCGCGACGAGCAAACGCGCGGCCGCGTTCACCCCGAGCCCGATCACCCCTACCGCAGCCCCTTCCAGCGGGACCGCGACCGGATCATCCATTGCCGGGCTTTCCGGCGGCTGATGCACAAGACGCAGGTGTTCGTCGCCGGCGAAGGCGATCACTTCCGCACGCGGCTCACGCATACGATGGAGGTGGCCCAGATCGCGCGCACCGCCGCAGCCTGTCTGGGCCTCAATCAGGATCTCACGGAAGCCATCTGCCTGGGACACGATCTGGGGCATCCGCCCTTCGGCCACGCCGGGCAGGCGGCGCTGAACCGCTGCATGGCCGACTACGGCGGCTTCGAGCACAACCTTCAGGCGCTGCGTATCGTCGATGAGCTGGAGCACCGGTACCCGGGGTTCCCGGGGCTGAACCTTTGCTGGGAAACGCGCGAAGGCCTGCTCAAGCGTTGCTCGCGCCGCCAGGCCCGCACGCTCGGAGACCTCGGAGAGCGGTTTATCCGGCGCCGTCAGCCCAGCCTGGAGGCGCAACTGGCCAATGTGGCCGACGAGATCGCGTACAACCACCACGATCTCGACGACGGCCTGCGCAGCGGCCTTCTGGACCCTGGAGAGTTGATGGAGGTGCGCCTGTTCCGCGAGTCCCATGTAGAAGCGGCCGGCAGATTTCCCAACGCCGATGGCGGCGCGCTGGTGTCGGAAGCCATACGGAGCATGATCGACCGGGTCGTCTCGGACCTCATCGAAACCACCAGCGCCAATCTGAAGCAGGCCATGCCCGGCGACGCGGACGCGGTTCGCGGCCGGCCGGGGCCGCTGGTGGGCTTGAGCGGCCCGGTCGACGAACGTCACCGGGAGGTGGCCCGCTTTCTGACCGACCGGCTATATCATCACCCCCGCATGCAGCAGGAGTACGCGAGGGGGGGCGCCGTAGTCGATGTCTTGTTCAACCACTACATGAGCCATTCGGACGAAATGCCGGGCAGGCATTCGCGCCGCCGGAAGCGAGGCGACGGTTCGCGAGCGCGGGCGGTCGCAGATTACATTGCGGGAATGACGGACCGTTACGCCACCCGCCGCTGCCGGGCCTTGCAGTCATGAGCCGGGAGCGGCTCATCGTGGCGCTGGACGTGCCCAAGCCGCAGGAAGCCCTCAAGCTGGTCGAGAAGCTGGGCGACGCGGCCAACTTCTACAAGCTCGGAATGCAGCTTCTCTCGGCAGGCGGCTACATGCGCCTGATCGACGAATTGCATGAGCGCGGACACAAGGTGTTCGCGGACCTCAAGTTCTTCGACGTTCCCGCCATCGTGGGCGCCGCGGTGCGCGGTCTGCGCGAGCGCGGCGTCGAGTTTCTGACCGTGCACGGTAACCAGGCCATCATGGAAGCGGCAGCGGAAAACAAGGGCTCCAGCATGAAGATTCTGGCCGTGACGGCGCTGACCAGTCTCGACCGGGGCGACCTCGACGACCTGGGCTTCGACTGCGATATCGATGAGCTGGTGCTGTCGCGAGCCAGGCGGGCGGTGGAAGCCGGCTGCGACGGAGTGATCGCCTCCGGCCGCGAGTTGCCGGTCTTGCGGCAGGCCCTGGGCGATCGCCTGCTGGTCGTTACGCCGGGCATCCGCCCCCTGGACAACGACGAGGTGCAGGACCAGAAACGCGTGGTCACGCCCAAGGCGGCGATTGCCGGCGGAGCGGACCACATCGTCGTCGGCCGGCCGATCAACGCGGCCAGCAACCCGCGCTCGGCGGCGCTGGCAATTCAGGCTGAAATCAGCCGGGGCCTTGCTCCCGGGGCCGGCGGTCCCGCTCCAGGCTGAGCAGCCGGGGATTCAGGTCCGGCCACAGCGAGTCCAGCATCCGGGCCTGCGCTTCCGGCGCCGGGTGAATTCCGTCCTCCTGCATCATGCCGTCGGTGCTGGCCAGCCCTTCCAGGTCGAACCGCAACAGCGGGACTTCCTCCATGTCGGCAATTTCCTGGTACAGACGCTCGAACTCGCCTGTGTAGTAGCGGCCGTAATTGGGCGGAATCCGCATGCCGACAAGGGCGGGTTGCGCGCCCGCACGTCGCACAATGCCAATCAGGCCCTTCAGGTTGGACTCTATCGTGTCCAGCGGCTTGCCCTGCAGACCGTCATTGCCGCCCAGCTCGATAATCACCACCCTGGGCGCATGCAGGTCCAGCAGCATCGGCAGGCGTTTCAGAGCGCCCGAAGTGGTATCGCCGGAGATGCTGGCATTGACCACGCGCCAGGGCCGGTCCGCCTTCCTGAGGCGTTGCTCTAGTAAACTTACCCAGCCCCGGCTCAGGGGCATTCCGTAGGCGGCGCTCAAACTGTCGCCTAAAACCAGCAGTACTGGCGCATCCCTGGCGGCTGCGCCTGCAAACACAAGGCACAAGGCAACCGCTGTCAGGCAACGAATGACTGAAGTCTTAAGCGCTGAGAACCTGGGCATGACCGTGTCCAGTCCCGAGGGGGACCTTGAGATTCTCAAGGATATCAACCTGCGCCTTGAAAGTGGCGAGTCCTGCGCGCTCATGGGTCCTTCCGGAGCGGGCAAGACCACGCTGCTGGCGCTTCTGGCCGGACTCGATCACCCCACCGAGGGCCGGGTGTTGCTGTGCGGCCAGGACCTCTCCCGCCTTGACGAGGACGGCCGGGCCCGCCTGCGCGGACGGCACCTGGGCTTCGTGTTCCAGTCCTTTCACCTGGTGGAGTCCCTGACGGCGATCGAGAACGTCATGCTGCCGCTGGAACTGAACGGCGGCCGCGGAGCGCGCAAGGCCGCCGACCAGGCGCTGCGGCGCGTGGGGCTTTCCGAACGGCGGCGCCACTATCCGCGCCATCTCTCCGGGGGCGAGCGCCAGCGCGTCGCCATCGCCCGCGCCTTCGTAACGCGACCGCAGGTGCTCATGGCCGACGAACCGACCGGCAACCTCGACGCCGACACCGGCCGGAAGGTCGGCGACATCCTGTTCGAAATGAACGAGCGGGCCGGCGCCACGCTGCTGCTCGCCACCCACGATCAGAAGCTGGCCGGGCGCTGCGACCGGATCTGCCGGCTTAACGGCGGCCGCCTCTAGCGCGCGGTTTTCCCATCCCAAGACTCTGCCTCCGCCAGGTAGAGCCAGGTATCCAGTACCGAGTCGGGGTTCAGCGACAGGCTGTCGATTCCCCTGTCCACCAGCCAGCGGGCGAAGTCGGGATGGTCCGACGGCCCCTGGCCGCAAATGCCGACATACTTGTCCTGTGCCCGGCAAGCGGCGATCGCCATCTCCAGGAGGCGCTTGACGGCCTCGTCCCGCTCGTCGAACAGCGGCGCGATGCGTCCCGAGTCGCGGTCCAGGCCCAGCGTTAGCTGGGTCAAATCATTGGAGCCGATCGACATGCCGTCGAAGAATTCGAGATACTGTTCGGCAAGCAAGGCGTTGCCGGGCAGCTCGCACATCATGATGAGCTTCAGGCCGTCCACGCCTCGCTCAAGGCCGTTCGCCGCCAACAGGCCGACCACTTCGCGCGCCTGTTCAAGCGTGCGCACGAAAGGCACCATCACCTGGACATTCTCCAGCCCCATGTCCCTGCGAACCTTGAGCAGCGCCCGGCACTCCAGTTCGAAGCAGGGTTTGAACTGCTCGTCCACGTAGCGCGCCGCACCGCGAAAGCCGAGCATGGGATTCTCCTCGATCGGCTCATAACGCGCGCCGCCAATCAGGTTGGCGTACTCGTTGGACTTGAAATCCGACAGCCGCACGATGACCGGCTCGGGAGCGAAGGCAGCGGCGATACAGGCAATGCCTTCCGCCAGCTTCTCCACGTAGAAGGAAACGGGATCGGCGTAACCCGCCATCTGCTCGACAACCAGCTCCCGCACATCGGGGTCCTGTTGGTCGAATTCGAGGATGGCGTTGGGATGCACGCCGATCATCCGGTTGATGATGAATTCCAGCCTCGCCAGGCCCACGCCGTGGTTGGGAATGGCTGCGAAGGCAAAAGCGCGGTCCGGGTTGCCCACGTTCATGGCCAACCGCACCGGGATTTCCGGAAGCCGTCCCAGCCGCATGGACCGTTCCTCGTAAGGCAGCCTGCCCCGGTAAACGAATCCCTCGTCGCCTTCGGCGCAGGAAACCGTTACTTCAGTCCCGTCCGGAATGTCGCTGGTCGCGCTCCCGCAACCCACGACCGCGGGAATGCCCAGTTCGCGGGCAATGATCGCCGCATGGCAGGTGCGCCCGCCACGGTTCGTCACAATCGCCGCCGCCCGCTTCATGACCGGCTCCCAGTCGGGGTCGGTCATGTCCGCCACCAGCACGTCGCCGGGC
>CAYMQG010000074.1:0-4031 GCA_964392625.1 uncultured Gammaproteobacteria bacterium
TCGCTGGGGGCCCGCCGGCGCGAGGTCCGCCGCCTGTTCATGGCCGAAGCGCTCGCGCTTGGAGCGGCCGGCGGCCTGCTCGGACTGGTCCTGGGCCAGGGCGCGGCCTGGTTGCTGAGCGCGCTGTTCCCGGTCATTCCGGTCAGTATTTCGGTCGCCTATACCATTGCAGCGCTGATGATCGCGGTGCTGATCGGAATCCTGGCGGGCGTGGCGCCCGCCGTGCGCGCGGCGCGCATGAATCCCGTTCTTGCGCTGCGCGCCGAATAATCCCCGTTTTACACAAGAGGACCTGCAACTTGATTGATCTCTACTACTGGCCGACGCCCAACGGGTTCAAGATCGCCATCATGCTCGAGGAATGCGGGCTGCCGTACAACGTCAGGCCGGTCAACATCGGCGCGGGCGACCAGTTCACGCCCGAGTTCCTGGCGCTGAATCCCAACCACCGGATGCCCGTGATCGTGGATAACGACGCGCCCGGCGGACCGCTTTCGATATTCGAGTCGGGCGCCATCCTGATTTACCTGGCCGACAAGACCGGGCGCTTTCTGCCCACCGACACGCACGGTCGATTCGACGCGATGCAATGGCTGTTCTGGCAGATGGCCGGGCTGGGACCCATGGCCGGCCAGGCGGGGCACTTCCTGATCTACCAGGAGGGCAAGCACGAGTACGCGACCGAGCGCTACACCAACGAGTACGGGCGTTTGCTGGCGGTCATGGAGCGCAGGCTCAGGGACCGCGACTACCTTGCCGGCGACTATTCGATCGCGGACATGGCCTGCTATCCCTGGGTGGCGCCGTACGAGAGGCTCGGCCAGGGCGTGGACGAGTTGCCCGGTGTGGCCGCCTGGATTGAAAGGCTGGGCGCGCGGCCGGCCGTCAAGCGCGGCATGGAAGTCGGCAAGGAACTGCGGTCCGACCAGCCGCTGACGGAGGAGCAGCGCAAGATGCTTTATGGTCAAACCGCGAAGAAGACGCTGGAAAAGGCATGAAGCTGTACGACTACGCCTATGCGCCCAACCCCCGGCGGGTGCACATTTTTCTGGCCGAGAAGGGCCTGGACATGGAGCGCGTGGAGATCGACCTGACGAAGAAGCAGCAGTTGACCCCCGAATACCAGGAAGTCAATCCGCTGTGCCAGGTTCCGGTGCTGGAGACCGACGACGGCACGCGCATCAGCGAGTGCCTGGCGATCTGCCACTACCTGGAGGACCTGCACCCGGAGCCCAACCTGTTCGGGTCCGGTCGCGACGAGCGCGCGCAGGTGCTGATGTGGAACCACATCGTCGAACAGGAAGGCATGCCCGGGCTCGCCGAAGCCCTGCGCAACAGGATCAACAACTTCAGGGACCATGCGTTGCCGGGTCCCGTGGCCTATGCCCAGCTCCCGGAACTGGTTGAGCGGGGCCGCAAGCGCGCCCGGCATTTCCTGGACTTCATGGACCGCCGGCTGACCGGCCGCGAGTACCTGGCGCTGGACCGTTTCACGATCGCCGACATCACGCTGCGGGTGGCCGTTGACATGGCCGCGCGCATGGCCGGCAAGTTCGACCTCACCGTGCTGGAGGACCGTGCAGCGCTGGCCGCCTGGCACGCTCGCGTATCCGAACGCCCCAGCCTAAGGAATGGCGCCTAAGCGTTCATGCTTGAACTCGGCCTCTCCCTCGTCTTCGCCTACCTGATCGGCTCGATCAACTTCAGCCTGGCGCTGGGCAAGCTCCGGAACCTGGACGTTCGCGAGACGGGCAGCGGCAACGCCGGCGCGACCAACGCCCTGCGCGCCGCCGGTTTCTGGTTTGCCCTGGCGGTCATGATCGGAGACGTGGGCAAGGCGATCGTGGCGGTAGGCCCGCTCGCCACGCTGGCCTACTCGTTTGCCGAGGAACCGACCTTTTCGCTGGGCTGGATCCAGGTGGCCGCAGGAGCGTCCGTTACCGCGGCGCATTGCTATCCGCTGTGGCACGAGTTCAGGGGCGGCAAGGGATTCGCGGCGCTGCTCGGCTCGTACCTGGTGCTGCACGCGCCGCTGGTGGGCGCGGTGCTGGCCGTGTGGGTGCTGGTCATGATCTTCAGCGGCTACGTGGGACTGGCAACCATGGTGGCGGCCGTTTCGGCGCCGGTGTTCCTTGCGTTCTTCATGCCCGAGGCGCCATCGGAACTCTTCTGGCTGGCGGCCGCGGCGGGTGCGTTCACGGTTTTGACGCACCGCGACAATGTCCGCAACCTGCTCGACGGATCGGAACACTGTTTCGAGAAGGTGCGGGTCGATCACTGGTTCAAGAGCGGCGGGTAGGGCCTGAGTCCTGTACGACCGGCGCGTACTGCTGGGAACGCTCGATCCGGCACTCCTCCGGCGAATCAGGCTGCTCGAAATCCACGACTCGCTGCCGTCCACCAACGAGCGGTTGCTGCAGGCTCCCGCAACGACGACTGCCGACAGCCTGGCGGTATGCCTCGCCGGCCATCAGAGCGCCGGGCGGGGGCGGAACGGAAAGAGCTGGCATTCGCCGGCCGGCGCAGGATTACTGCTCAGCGTGAGCGGGACCGCGCCTGAACCCCCGGACGGCTCCCTAGCCCTGGCGCTGGGCGTCGCGATCGCCGAAGGCCTGGAGGCTTTCGTGTCCGACAGCGTGGAATTGAAGTGGCCCAACGACCTGGTCGTGCAAGACCGCAAGCTGGGAGGCATCCTGGTCGAGACCTCCACGCAGGGCGGTACCGAAACCCGCGTGGTGGCAGGCCTGGGCGTCAACATCCGGGTAAGTGACGAACAGCGTGAGCTTGTCAACGGGGAAGGCGGCATGCACCCGGCCGGCCTTTCGGAGCTCAATCTTCGAAGAGCCCCCGAGCACAACGCCCTGGCGGCCGCCATGATCACGGCGATTGCAAATATCCTGGATTCGCATCCCGTCGACGGTTTCGAACGCTGGACGGACGACTGGAACGGGCGCGACTGGCTTGCGGGAAAGCGAATCGAGGCACGAAGCGGCGCCGATACGCACGTGGGCACGGCCGCCGGCGTCGATTCGTCGGGCGCCCTGCTGCTTAAGGATTCCGGCGGCGAGCGGCGCATCCTGTCGGCGGAGATCCGCTTGTGAACGCCGCTTCTTCACATGTCCTGCTGATCGATCTGGGAAATACCCGGATCAAGTGGGCCTGGCTGTCCGGCGACGGGACGGAACCTGAAGGCGCGGGCGCGGCACGCACCGGCGACAGGTTGTCCGATCTGCCGTTTCTGGACAGCGAAAAACAGGTAACCGGGGCATTGGCTTGCAACGTCGCGGGCATCGAACTCGGCCGCAAGCTGGCCGGACTGATGCGGGAAAGACTGGACGTCGAACTCGTGTTCGTGCAGGCGCAAGCCTCCGGCTGCGGCGTCACCGCCGCCTACGCCAACCCCCTGAACCTGGGCGCAGACCGCTGGGCGGCGCTGATCGGCGCGCACGCGCTGGGCTCCGCCGACTATTGCATCGTCGACGCGGGCAGCACCGTGACCATGGACCTGCTGCTCGCCGATGGCCGCCATCTCGGCGGCTATATTGCGCCCGGACGCGAAATGAGCCTGGCCGCCATGGCGAAGGGAACGGCCGAACTCGCCTCGAGGCTCAGGGATCATGCCGGCCGGCCAGACGATCTCGCACCCGGCACCGACAGCGCCGAAGCCATGGAAAAGGGAACGCTGGCGGCGCAACTGGGAATGATCCGCTCGGGCATGGAAAGGCTGGCAGGCAAGGGAGGTGGTCCACCGGTGCTGCTCCTGACCGGCGGAGGCGCCGAAGACCTGATCGCCACCGGGCAATTGCCGGAAGCGCAATCGGCCCCGGACCTGGTGCTGCGCGGCTTGGCCGCGCTCGCGTTAGAATTGCGCGTCAGGCCGGAATAGCTCAACTGGTAGAGCACCCGCCTTGTAAGCGGAAGGTTGCGGGTTCAAGTCCCTCTTCCGGCACCAGTGGTGATGTAGCTCAGCTGGTTAGAGCGGCGGACTCATAACCCGCAGGTCGGTGGTTCAAGCCCACCCATCACCACCA
>CAYMQG010000075.1:0-10909 GCA_964392625.1 uncultured Gammaproteobacteria bacterium
CGTGGTGGGCTGGCCGTCCGTGGTGAGGCCCGGCATCGTCTTGCCCGTGCAACTGTCGTCCAGCCGCGCCTTGTAGAAGGTCACGCCGGCCGGTCCGTCGCTGTCGTCCTGCTGGTAGTAGCGCAGCTTGATGCTGACGTTGTCGGCGGCCTGCACGAACAGGGTCGCGAATGTCGATTCGGAGCGCTGCTCGCCCACGCCCACGCCCGCCTCGTTGCGGTACATGGCGCCCTTGTTGAAGTAGCGCCCTCCGATCCGCAGCGCGAGGACGCCGGGAGCGATGGGAATGTCCGCGCTGACGTCCAGCTCATGCTGGTCGTACTGCCCGGCGTCGGCCTTGATCGTGCCGGAGAATTCCTCCATGTCCGGCGCCCGGGTGATGTAGTTGATAGCGCCGGCGAACGAGTTTCTTCCGAACGCGGCCGACTGCGGGCCCTTGATGACCTCCACGCGTTCCAGGTCGCTTAGCGCCAGCGTCTGGGCGCCCTGCAGCGCAAAGATGCCGTCGACAAATAGAGAAGCGGTCTGCAGCGTTGAATACTCGCTGCCCTCGACACCGCGGAAGCGGATGTTGCTGAACAGCCGCCCCGGCCGCGTGCCGGCCAGCTCGTTGTTGAACTGCATGCCGGCCGTCTGGAACGAGATGTCCTCCAAGTCCACATAGCCTCCGCGTTCCAGTTCCTCTCCCGTAAATGCCGTAATCGAGAGCGGCACGTCCTGGATGCTCTCCTCGCGTTTTCGGGCGGTCACCACGATTTCCTCAAGCGCGGCCATCTGGGCCGAGGCCGTCGGCGCGAGGAAGGTGGCGGCCGGGATCAGCAGAATCGACGCGATGGCGCCGCAAATAGTAGAGCGAATCAGTTTCATATCGTCCCCCAACTGTGTTGTCCTTGCCCAAAAAAACGGCGCGGCCCCAACGCGCCAATCGAGCGGGCGTGTAAAACACGCCTCCCTATAATATAGTCCAAATTCGATCGGGGACTACATGACAGCGACTCTGGAAATTGAGCGCAGCCGCGCGGAGCAGGCGCGGCTGGATTTCGTAGGGGGCCTGATGGCCTTCAATTCCACCGGCTTCGGCCCCGCGATGGGCGCCTACTACCGCGAAAACGAGAACAGGCTTCAGGACCCCTCGGACATACGCGAAGTGGGCGGGCTGATGGAGCAGGGCAATGCCTACCGCTTCGGCGCCTTTTTCGAGCGCCATAACCATGCACAGATGTTCCGGGCCATCCTGGACATAGTCGAACGCCAGGGCGACGATGTGCGGGCCTGGCTGGATGACTGCAATGGAGCGGGAGCACTGGGAAGCCTTGAGCTGGATCCCGAGCTGGAAACGCCCCGCTACTACCGCAAGATCGAAATCCACACGCAGCCGGGCAACTACCACGCCGAGTTTGCCGGCATCCTGTATCACTGGATGATCAGCCCCTTCCTGGTGGGCCGCGACGACGGCGACGAGATGGGCTGGAACCTGGCCCGCGCCGTGCCCGAGGGCGACTACCGGCGCGTTCTTGACCTGGGTTGCGGAGTGGGCAAGAGCACGTTCCCGTATTGCGAGCTTTACCCGGATGCGGAGGTCGTGGGCCTGGACTACGCGGCTTCCATGCTCAAGTATGGACACAAACTGGCCGAGTCGCGCGGGTACAAGGTCCATTTCACCCAGCGGCTGGCCGAGGACACCGGCTACCCGGACGGGAGTTTCGACGTGGTCAGCGCCGTGTGGCTTTTTCACGAACTGCCCGGAAAGGTGCGCGCGGCCGTCGTTCGCGAGGCCTTCCGGCTGCTGCGTCCCGGCGGGATCTTCGCGATCATGGAGTCGCCGCCTTTCAAGGTGCTGCAGGAGGAATACAGTCCGCTGTCGGCGTTTCTGCTGGACTCGACCGGCCGGCGCATGGAAGACCCGTTCCTGCCCGGGTTCCTGGCCGAGGACCGTGTGCGCATGTTCCAGGAAGGCGGCTTCAGCGAGGTCCGCGACGTACCGCTGCCCAATGAGTTGACCGGCTGGGGGTTCGGCGGTGAATACTTCTTCGGCGCCTATCCCTGGTGGGCGACGATCGGAGTCAGGCAGTGAGCAATGACCTCGAAAGCCGGTTTCGCGCGATCACCCACAAGCTCTGGGGCGACGAACAGGGCGAGGAGATCTATCAGTGGATCGTCACCAGCCGCCCGCCGGCGTTTCACGCGAAGTTGCGGGAGGTCATGGTGCCGATCTGGGAGATGGACCGGGTCGATCTTCGCACCAAGATCCTGTGCAGCATCGCCATGTTCACCGCCACGCACAAACAGGAAGTGGAATTCTTCATGAAGATGGCGGCCCATCACGAAATACCCCGGGAAGAAGTAGAGGAAATCCTGTTGCTGGCGGGTCTTGAGTTCGGCTTCCCCGCGGCCGAAATGGCCATCGACGTCCTGACTCGCGTCTACGCTGAACACGAAGCCCGTTCCGGCGCGGGCTGATCGACGGCCCGCCCGAACAGGCACAAATGTCGCGTCCGCGGGTCGAGTTTCTGCGTCTGGACGGCGTGGCGCTGACGCCGTCGTCGGCGCCTCCATTCGGGCATGGATTGCGGGCGGCCGTTCTCAGTGCCCAGCCGGGCGACCCGGGGGCTTGCAGCCTGCTGGTGCGGGCCGAGCCGTACTGGTGCTCTCATGACGGCGGCGTGCTGGAAAGCGATCTCGAAATCCTCCTCCTGGAAGGCGACCTCAGGCTGGGCGAATGCGAGTTTGCGCGTGGAAGTTATGCATTCCTGCCCCGGGGGCTTGCCGTTGCCGGCGCCGAATCCGCCGGCGGGTTCGCCGCGCTGTGGATGGTCGAAGGCCGTGCAGGTCTGTCGCAGGACTCCGCACCTGCGGCGGCTTGTGTGGAAGAAAGAACGACCGGACCGCTGGACGTCAACGCACAGGCATGGCAGCCTGTGCCCGATTTTCCCGGCCGAACGAGCGAAGAGGCGGGGTCCGGTCTGAAGGTTCGCAGGCTGCGCAGCGATCCGGACACCGGCGCCTACACGCTGATGACGCATCAGGAGCCTGGATGGTGCGATCCGAGGCTGGAGGCGCACGAAACCTGGGAGGAACTGGTGCTGCTGCAGGGCGACTACCTGATGGGAGAGACCGGCATGATCACTTCGGGGTCCTATATCTTCCGTCCGGGCGAGAAGCCGCACGGGCCGCAGGCCACGCGCGGCGGCTGCGTGTGGTTCTGCCGCGGCGAGAAGGAAATCGACTTCCGGTTCACCGAGCCTCAGTGGAGCGCGCCGCGCTGCCGCGAGTACCTGGCGCAGCCCGCGCCGGAACGGCAACCGCAACTGTGGGGAAACTGGATCTAGCCGTGGCCGGATACACGCGTCCTTTCACGCCGAATGGCGAGGCTTCGATGCTGGAGCCGCTGCCGTGGCGATTTGCCGGCAACCTGCTGCTGTTTCATTTCCGGACCGACCCCGATGCTATCGCCGCTTACCTGCCGGAACCGCTTACGCCTTCCGACCCGCCCGACGAAGCCTATGTATGGAGCCCGCATCTGAGGTGTTATCCCGAGGGCGTGGCGCCCGGGGACTGGCCGGCTGCGCGGAGTCATTACGACGTTGCGGTGATCGGACTGCCCTGCAGGCTCAACGGCGAGCGCACGATGTTTTCCACCTTCCAGTGGTGCAACCGCGACTGGCTGGTGCTGCTGAGCTGGTTTCTGGGCGCCTGCTCCAAGCTGGCGGATATCGAGACCAGCGGCCTGCATCCGCTGCTTCCCGGCATGACCCAGGACGGCGGCGTCGGAACGCGCCTCAAGCGCGTCGTCAGCCGCAACGGCGAGGCCGTGATGCGCATGGAATTCGCGCCGCAGCGCGTGATCGATCCGGCCGAACTCGGGTTTTACACGCGCAACTTGCCTCTCACCTGCATGCGTCACGTCCCCGACTGCCACGTGCCGCCGTTGGGCAAGCCGCTGGTGCACGACCTCACGCAGATGGTGATGAGCGGCCTCGAACAGGGGGAGACGCTGGCCGGCGAAGGATCGCTGGAGTTCTGCCGGGCCGACAACGAGGAACTGATGCCGCTGGCGCCGAAGCAAACGCTGGGCGCCTACTGGATGCCGATGGGGTTCTTGCTGGACGGCGTGCGGATCGTGCATCAGTACGACGCGGCGATCACTACGCAATAGGGAGGACGGCATGTCGAAGGTACGCGTGGACGGCGCCAATCTGTGGTACGAGATTCGCGGCGAAGGCGATCCGCCGCTGACGCTGATCGGCGGTTTTGCGCTGGTGGACAAGCAGTACGAGTTCTGTGAGCCGTATCTCACGCCGCATCACCGCATCCTGCAATGGCACTACCGGGGGGTGGGGAGGTCCGACTGGACGCAAACCGAGCCGTACTCGGTGGAGCGCTGGGTGGATGACCTGGCCGCGATCCTGGACGCCGCCGGGATAGAGCGCACCTCGCTGTGGTGCACCTCCACGGGTTCGTCGATCGGACTGCGTTTCGCGGCCAAGTACCCGGAGCGCATGCACTCGCTGATCGCCTACCCGTTCATTCGCGTGGACGACACCTGGCGCAACATTTACGAGGCTTCCTGGTGGGTGGGCAGGGTGTTCGGCATCGAGCAGCTTTCGCGCCTGTACGCCGGCGTCGTGCTTCCGCCCGACGTGCTGTATTCCGAAGAGGGCATCAAGTACGAACGCTGGGCCAAGAAGCAATACGCCGCCAACGTCAACATGGCCACGCTGAAGTCCGTGCTGGATGCCTACACCAACGTGGACCTGACCGCCGACATCCGCAACATCGAGTGCCCCACGCTGCTGCTGATGGGCGAGGACAGCGCGCTCAACGAGAACGAGCGCATGGATTCGGCCAGCCACGACACGCTGATGCGCGAGTTTCTGGCGATCAAGTCGGATGTGGACAAGGCGCAGATCGCGGGCGCCGGATCGACCTATTGCATGATTACCAAGCCCCGCGAGTGCTGCGAGGCCGTCGTGGCCTGGCTCGCCGGGCTGTCAGAATGACCGAGACGTAAGGAGCAATGCCATGCCGATGCGCAGAGAAGACTGCCTGGACGTAAGCACCGTCACGCCGCGGGCGCTCAACTCCGGATTCACGCCCGGCGCCACCGCGCGCAATCTGAGCACCGAGAGCAGGACCGGAGGCGAACACCTGGTCATGGAACTGCCCGCGGGCTGGTCCCTGCCGCGCGGACGAAACGAGGCCGACGTGGACCTCTACGTGCTGGAAGGGGCACTGGACGTTGCCGGCGAGAACTGGATGCAGGGCTGTTACGGCTATTTCCCGGCCGGCATGGCCTGGGGGCCGCTCAGCACTTCCGGCGGCTGCAGGCTTCTGCTGTTCACCAGTCGGCCGCTGTCCTTCGAGGAGGCGGGGGACTCGCTGGCGGATGCGCACGTCGACCGCCATATCGCCCGCACCAACACCTGGCACCTGCCGTGGGTGGATCCGATGGCGGACATCGTCAAGCGCTCCACCTGGAAGGACCCGAACACCGGCCAGGAGGCCCGCCCCCCCGGCGTCCTGACCAAGGGGCTGCGCAAGGATGACGGCACCAGGGAGGTGATCGCGCTGACCGCGCTGGCGCCCGGCTTCATCGACCCCGGCACAGAACACCACCCGCACAACGAATGCCTGTACCTGATCGCCGGCGATTGCTACATCGGCTACACCTTCGACCACAAGCGCGAGGACGTGAAGGAAGACCTGGTGCTGACCAGGGACCACTACATCGGCCGCCCGCCGGGCGTGCGTCACGGTCCGGTGTGCAGCATCAGCGGCGCCTTCTGGCTGATCTACCTGGCGGACTATTACACGGGCATCTTCGGCCAGGTGGACGACTGGGAAGCGCGCGTCAACAGCTACTTCGCCAGCGCCTCCTTCCGCTGATCCGGGGAATTCGGCATGTTGCTGAATCGCGAGCGGGCGATGGAGCTGATGGAGCGCGACGGGCTGGACGCGCTGATTGCGGTCACGCCCAACAACGTCCTGTACTTAAGCGATTTCGACACCGATTTCCTCTACGACGTGCCCTGGGTGGCCTGCGCCATCCTGCCGCGCGATCCGGACATTCCGCCGTGCCTGGTGGTCACCGAGATCGAGGCGGCCGTGCTGGTCCAGCGGCCGACCTGGATGCCGGACAAGCGCCTGTATTACTTCGGCGTGTACGGCGGCGTGCTGAAAGTGCACACCTTTGCCCAGGATACCGAACTGGAGGGCGAGGACCTTGCCATCCGGCGGATGGTCGCCGAGCTGGAGGAAGAACCGTACGCCGGGATCAACGGCGCCGTCTGCGCCATGCTCAGCGAAACCGGCCTGGACAAGGGCAGGCTCGGCTTTGACGACACCCGCTTCGCCGGTCTCCTGGGCGATACCGTGGAGGGCGCCGAAGTCGTCGACGCCGGAAATCTGCTGATCGAGATCCGGATGGTCAAGTCGCCCGATGAGATCGCGATTCTCAAGGAAGCGGCGGCAAAGAACGAGGCGGCGCTGCGCGCCGCGCTGGCCGCGATCAGGGACGGGGCCACCTGGAACGACGTCTATACGGCCTACGAGGTGCGGGTGGTGGAGCAGGGTGCCCGCCCGTTCGCCACTTTCAACGGCGCGGGGGCCATGAGCGCGGGGGCCGGGCGGCCCGAGCGCGACTACGTGATCCGCCCCGGCGACCAGGTCTGCTTCGACAGCATGATGAAGTGGCGCCGCTACATGGGCGATGCGCAGCGCACCGCGGTCCTGGGCGAGGCTTCACCGAAACTGGAGCGCTACTGGAAGGCCTACATGGCGGGAATCGACGAGGCCTATTCCAACCTGCGGCCCGGCATACAGACCGGCGAATTGCGCAATCGGGTCATCCAGGCGGTGCGCGCCGCCGGATTGCCGAGTTTCGAGCTGGCCTTCACCCACGGCATCGGTCTGGACCATATCGAGGTGCCTTTCATCGCCGGAGGCAACCTGGGCGATTTCCGCATCGAGGAGAACATGGTGCTGAACATCGACATGGAGCTGCACGAAATCGGCTGGGGCGGGATGTTCTTCGAGGAGTCCGTGCGCATTACCGCAAACGGTTCCGAGCGCCTCTACAACCTGGAACGCGACCTGATCCGCGTTTAGCCGGCAGCAATGGGCAGCGCCTACAAACCTTTCTCCGAGGCGGAGCTCGAGCGCGGACGCGCCATGTTCCTGCGCATCTTCGGGCCCGACTACGGGGCCGAATTGTGCGGGCAGCTTGAACAGAACGACTTCAACCGGCAGTTGATGACGCGGATCGCGCCCGAAGTCTGGGACCAGGAAACGGTGGATCTCAAGACCATGATCCTCTGCGCCATCGGGATCGTCACCGCCGCCCGCCACGACGTGGGCTATTTCGTGCGCGCCGGCATCCACCACGGAATCCGCCGCGAGGAAATGGAAGCGGTCATCATGCTGGCCGGCCTCGAAGCCGGCTTTCCCTCAGCGGGCGAGGCCCGCCGCCGCCTGGACCAGGCCTACGCCGACCACCAAGCGATGCTCGACCGCCTGAAGTAGCGGCTATTGCACGCGGCGGACGCGGATGCGGGCGTTGAGCCCTTCGAGGCGCATCCGGTAGCTGTTCATGAAGCCTTCTCTGATGACCACCTTCGGGTTGGTGGCGCGATAGTTCCGATCGATGGCATCGACCTGCCGCCAAACCTGGCCGTTCTCGAGCTCGAAGCGCTTGCCCCGGCTCAGCCCGTCGACTTCGCCGACCACCCGCGACTCGATCTCCCTGACCTCGCCGCCGCCCGGCAACATGCCGAATACGCGTTGCGCCAGCGACGGGCCGGATTCCTGCTCGGGCGCCCGCCCCGATTCGGGCCGTGCCCCCGGTGAAGACCCGTTGGAAGTCGCTGGAGATTCGCTTACGGATGAAGCCTGCTGCGGCCGTGATGCGCTGATCTGGGCCAGCGCGTCGTAGCAGGCCAGGCGGACCTGGGCGTTCTGCAACTGCGCGCACCTTTCCAGTTCTTCGCGCAGGTCGTCCGCTACGGCCGGTCCCGCAAGCGATACCGCCAGTCCGATGCCTGCGATCCGGATTCGAAAGGAGGCGCTCACTGCACCCTGGCCGACTTGTGGAAGTTGAAATTCGCCATGGTCATGACGACGGTGTCGTCTTCAAGGCGCACGATCTTATCGCGAAACCAGAAGGCGTCCCCTGTGATCACGGCTTCATAACTGAACGCCTGGCCGCCGAAGGCGCAGGCATTGGTGCGCATGCGCATGTGATAGCGGTTGCCTCGCTGTTCGACGATGAGATCGCAGATCGCGGGGAACGGCGCGAGATCGTCCCGGGTTATGCCGTCGAGCATGGAAATGTCCCGGTACGCTCCGATGTATTTCTCGCGGTCCTTGAAGTTGGCGAGATTTACCCGAATGACTTGCTTCCCTTCGTCCACGGACAACGTGTAAACGCGTTGACGATAGGTCTCGCCCGGTTGGCCGTCGCGGTACTCTTCGACGTACAGCACGTTTTCGCCGACCGCGGGCGCATCCAGGCGTATGTAGTGGGATGTCACGTTGAGATAGCCTCCCATGCCGCTTCCGTCGAGACGCCAGACCTCACCGGTGAAATTCTCCTCGCCCATTCGCTCTTCCACTTCGGCTACCTGCGTGTCGTTGTTGTAGGTTCCCGGCCACCACGCCATGATCTGTTCGAGGTCCTGTTCCAGCGGGCTCTGGGCCTTCGCCGGCATCGATCCGAGGCAGGCCAGCGCCACCGCGATACCTGCGATTTCAATTGACCGTCGGGCGTTCATTCGCAATCTCCCAAAGACTTGTTCGGTACAAGTTACCCGATTCCGGGGGGGACCAGGATTCCTTGCTCGACAAGGCGGCTCACGGTTTCGCGCTGCGCCGCGATGTGTTCATCCGTGGAAACCAGCGGTGCATCCAGGTGGGTGTCGACAGGGGCGAAGTCCGTGGCGCTGTACATGTCCCGGTGCAAAGGCATCTGCAGATGGGTCAGCAGGCTCGAACCGCCAAGCGACGTGCGCTGGCGACGCAATGCATCGATGTCGATGGTGGCCACCGCATACTCCACGCCGCCGGATTGCGTGCCGGCCAGCTTGTTGCCCTTGAAATCGATGATCTGGGACGGCTGACGCCTGCGGAAGGGCGGCCGGGCATCGGCGCCCACCGGGCCGAGATCGGAGAGGAGCACGTACGCGACGTTCTCGTAGGCGCGCACCCGGCGCGTCATCGTGGTGTTCACGGGAACTTCGAAACTGTGGTCCGCGGGGTACGTGGCCGACGCCGTGGGGCTAAGTATGACTTCCGCCCCTTTAAGGACCATGCCGCGCGTAATTTCCGGGTAGTTCATGTCGCCGGCCACGACGCACGCGAGCCGGCCGATCGGCGTATCGGCAACGGGAAACAGGCTGTCCTCGCCGAAATGATCGAGCCAGGCGGACAGGAGGTCGCCGGGGCGGGTCTTGCCGGTGAGGCCCGTGAGTTTTCTGTAGTTGAGGATCACGTCGCCGCTGGGTCCCACGATCATGCCCGCCAGAAAGTACCGGCCGGGAAACCGGTCGATGCCTTCCATGGGACTGAAGGCTACGTATGCGTCGGCATCCTGCGCGGCCTTGCCGATGCGCTCTATTTCCGGCCCGTCGACGCGAATGGTGCCCGGCCACCATTGGGCCGGCGTCATCGGCACGCTGGGGACCTGCAGTCCGAATTCCGGAAACGACATCAGGCGCGCCCCGTGTTCTTCGGCTCCGCGCCTGATCAGTTCGCACATCGCGTCGACGTTCCGTTCCAGGCCGTCGGGCAGAAAATTTCCCGACGAATCGAATGTGGGAACGACGCCGGATTGCACGCAGGCCGCCGGATAAGGCTGAACCCTGGGGCCCCGCGGCTCGATGCCCGGCGTGACCGGGGGATAGAAGGCGGAGGTGTCCTGGGCCCTGGCGGTTTCTCTTGCCGTCGCCAGAAACGTACCCGCGGCGGCCAACCCGACTCCGGCCAGAAGCGTGGACCGTCGCGTTACGCCCGCTGAACCGGATTTCAGCCTTGAGTCATCAGTCATATGCGCCCCCGTATGCGTCTTGCCGGCGGAGAGGAACCTCAGCGGAAAACGACCGTGCGGCGGCCGTTGATAAGAACGCGCATTTGCGCGTGGTATTGCACCGCGCGGGCCAGCACCACCCGCTCGATGTCCTTGCCGACGGCCGCCAGATCGTCAGGCGTCATGCGATGACCGACCGGCTGCACGTCCTGCGCGATGATCGGGCCGTCGTCGAGCTGCGCGGTGACGTAGTGCGCCGTGGCGCCGATCAGCTTGACGCCGCGCCGGTAGGCCTGATGGTAGGGCTTGGCGCCCTTGAAGCCCGGCAGGAAGGAATGATGAATATTGATCATCCTGCCCGGAAGCCGCTCGCACAGGGTCGGCGAAATGATCTGCATGTAGCGCGCCAGCACGACGAAGTCGATGTCGTGCTTCTCGATTTCCCGCACGACCCGCTGTTCCTGGTCGGCCTTGTTGGCCGGCGTCACCGGCAGATGGAGGTACTCGATGTCGGCGGCGTCCGCCAGCCATTCCGCGTCGGGGTGGTTGGAGACGATGAGCGGAATGTCGATCGCCAGTTGGCCCAGTCGGACCCGATTGAGCAGGTCGAGCAGGCAATGCAGGTGTTTGGAAACCATGATCAGTACGCGCGGACGGGCATCGGCCAATACCAGCTCCCAGCGCATGTGAAGCTCCCGCGCCCTGGGGTCGAACGATTCGCGCAGATCGTCGAGCCCGACATCGCCGGAGAAATGAACGCGCATGAAGAAGCGCTCGCGGAAGGGGTCCTTGTAGGTGTCGCTGTCCAGCACGTTGCAGCCGTTTTCGAGCAGCCAGCGCGTGACGGCGTAGATCAGCCCGGTCCGGTCCGGGCAGGACAGCACAAGCAGG
>CAYMQG010000076.1:0-17547 GCA_964392625.1 uncultured Gammaproteobacteria bacterium
GTCCGAAATGGTTGCGAAGCAGATCCACCAGCAGCGTCGCGCCGGTCGTTTCGGCGCTGACACTCTTGCCGTTCAGCGTGAACGAAACCGTAGCGTCCATTCCCGCTCCTCCTTAACGTGCGATTATTTTTTCGATAATAACGCCAATCACGAAGCCAACAACAGGAAAGCGGCAAGCGCTGCCAGGGCGAGCGCCACGGCCAGGACGGCCCACCGCAAAACACGGTTGCGGAAAATCCGGCCCAGGGCCACCTGGAACCAGACTCCCGGCGGTTTCGCCCGCGCCGCGCCGACCGGCCGCTTGCCCTCCAGTACCTGTGCGAAGCGCTCGAAGAAGTTCGCCGCAATCTTTCGCGTTATGCCCGACAGCAGGCGCGATCCGACCTGCGCCAGTTTCCCCCCCAGTTGCAGCTTCGCCACGTAGCTGAGCTTCGTTCCGCCCCGGCCGTCTTCCTCCAGGCGAACGTCGGCCTGGCCGCGGCCGAAGCCGACCGCCGCCTTGGCGCTGCCCTCCAGGCGGTACGAGTGCGGCGGGTCCGGATCGGCTATGCGTATCTCGACCGCGAACCCGGCGCTTACGGGACCGATGTCGGCCTGCATGGAAGCGCGGTAGTTGTCCTCGGAAATCCGCTCGAATGACTTGCAGCCGGGCACGCAGGTGCCCAGCACATCGGGATCGATCAGCGCCGCCCACACGTCTTCGCGCGGGTGCGCCAGGCTTTGTTCTCCCCTGATCTCCATCATTGCGGACCCGAACCGGCTTCGGGCGCTATCGTAACCGCAAGCATCGCCGCGGGGCAGCGCATTCGTTGCGGGCGCCGGTTGTGAAAACAAACGCAAGTGATTAGGATTTGCGCCACAACCGGGGGGGATTCACGGCAAGCCGGGGGGAATTCATGTTGAGCCTGATCGAAAGGCGCTCGGAAATCGTGCGTCAGACTGAGTCCAAGGGCAAGGTAGGGGTGAAGGAACTTGCCCGGATGCTCAATGTATCGCAAGTCACGATCCGTAACGATCTGAACGCGCTGAACAGCAAGGGGCTGATCGTGCGCGCCCGCGGCGGCGCCGTCGCCAGCAACCGTTTGACCCGTGAGCTGTCCATGCAGGAGCGCTACAAGGACAACCTGTCCGTCAAGCGGCGTCTGGGCCGCGCCGTTGCGGAACTGATCGGCAGCGACGTCCACACCATAGCCCTGGGTTCCGGCACGACGACCGAGGAGGTTGCCCTCTGCCTGCTGGACCATCGCGACCTGACCGTCGTCACGAACGGCCTGAACGTCGCTTCGGCGCTGGGCCGCGCCGACGGCATCGAAATCCTGGTCACAGGCGGAATACTGCGCACCAGGTCGCTGAGTTTCTATGGCAAGCATGCCGAGGAAGGCCTGCGCCACATGCATTTCGACAAGCTGGTCCTCGGCGCCGACGGCATCGACACCGAGGTTGGTGTCACCACGCATTTCGCGCAGGAGGCCAGCCTGAACCGCCGGATGTGCAACATGGCCAGCGACATCATCCTGGTGTCGGACTCGTCGAAATTCGACAAGCGCTGCTCGCACATCATCTGCAAGCTCGACAGGATCGGCACCCTGGTAACGGACGCGGGAATTCCCTCGCAAACGGCCCGGCAACTGGCCAACCGGGGCATCAACCTGCACATCGTCGACGAAAGCCACTGAAGGCAACCCGCCGCCAAGGCAGCGGCCATAATGGTCGGCGGGAAGGCGTCGGACCTGAATATGGCCGGACCACATCCATGAAACGCAATCCGGACGCCGGCTTCCGGTCGCAGGGCTTGTGCGCGAGGCTGGCGCGCGGCGAAATCTCCAGCGAGCAGGCGGTCCAGCGTTGCATCGAGCGCTACGAGGCCCGCGAAAATGAAGTGCGGGCGTTCGCGGCCTTCGACGCGGAGCGGGCGCTGGGCGAGGCGCGGGCGCGGGACCGCGAGCGCGAACTCCGCGGACCGCGCGGCGCGCTGCACGGGCTGCCGTTCGCGGTCAAGGACGTGATCGATACGGCGGACCTGCCCACGCAGCGCGGATCGCCTCGCTACGAGGGCCGCCGCGCGGAGCAGGACGCCGCCTGCGTGCGCCTGCTACGCCAGGCCGGTTGCGTGCTGCTTGGCAAGGCCGACACGGTCGAATTCGCCGGCATCGGGCGCGACCCGCCCACCGCCAATCCGCACGATCCCGCGCGAACTCCGGGCGGCTCGTCGGCCGGTTCCGGCGCGGCCGTGGCCACCGGCATGGCGCCCATGGCGCTGGGAACGCAGACCGGCGGGTCGGTGATCCGTCCGTCCTCGTTCTGCGGCGTGGCCGGCTTCAAACCCACTTACGGGCGGGTGCCGGTGCAGGGACTGTGGCTGCACGCGCCCAGCCTCGATACGGTGGGCTGGATGGCCGAGGACGTGGAACTCCTGGCGCGGACCGGGGAAGTCCTGAACCTGGGCGGGTGGCAGGCGCCCGAAGCAGGGACGCGCCTGAAGATCGGGCTCTATCGCACGCCCTACTGGTCCGACGCCGAGCCGGCCAGCCGTTCGGCCGTCGAAAGCGCCGCCGAAAAGCTCGCCGAAGCCGGCCATGCCGTCGAAGAGGTGGACGAGGTCCCGGGCGCGGAGGACCTCAACGAATGGCAGGACGTGATCATGCACGGCGAGGCCCGGATCTCGCTTTTGCCCGAATACGGCGCCGGCAAGGCGGGCCTGCACGAGGACATCATCGAGGAGGTCGAGGTCAACCGCGGGATCACGCCGCGTGCGATGGCCGAGGCCTACGACGGCATCGGCGGCCTGCGCCCCGTGTTCGACCGGCGCCTGGCCGATTACGACGCCTGGCTGACCGCTTCGGTGCCGGGCGAAGCCATCCCGCGCAGGGACGGCAACGGCGAGGCGACGTTCAACCGATTGTTCACCGCATTGCAGTTGCCCTGCGTCACGATACCCGGCTTCAAGGGCCCCGCCGGACTGCCGGTGGGCGTGCAGCTCGTGACCGCGCGGTTCGCCGACATGCAGGTGCTGGCCGCGGCCGCCGTGCTGGAGAATTTGCTGGCCGGCGATTGATCCCTAATATTAAATTACTATGAAGATAATACTACTAATATATTGATAAATTAGATAATTCATTTATCTCTCCAACGCCGCCCAGTTCCTCCAGGCGCCACAAACGCTCAAACAGATCGGCAGCCAGTTCTTCGGTCACCGTGCCCGTAACCGTGGCGCAATCCATGAACTTGGCGCGCAGCTCGTCCGGTGAAAGCGGGTTCTGACCGTGCCCGCGGTAGCGATAAACCGGCTCGCTTTCCAGCCCGGTTCCATCGGCCAGCAGGACACCGACGGTGTCGGAGCGCGCCCCCACCGGGTATATCGGATCATCGTCGGGGCCTTCCTCACGCTCCACCTTCCGCATCAGCGCCTGCACGGCGTCGCGCCGCACGCAATCGTCGCGCATTTCCGCGAAGCCCAGGCGTCCCGTCAGCAAGGGCGCGGCCACCGCGAACTCCAGGCTGAACTTCGCCTGCATGGCGTCCGACGGCAGCCGGAACTGCATCACCGACGAGTGGTCCTCGCTGATCCGCGCGGTCACGCGCTCGATGGCTGCGGCGTCGACGTCATGGTCGCGCCGCAACTGCAGGGCCGCGTCCACGCAGCGCTGCGCCGCGCCCACCACCGGGTAGCGCTTGATGTTCAGCCCGTGTTCGGCCATGTACCAGTCCTTGCCGAGTTGCGTGGCGGCCGAGGTCCGGTCCACGCGGCCCTTCGGAGAAATCGTGCTCAGGAAGCCGCCGGGGCCGTCCAGTGCGTGCGGCCCCGCGTCCAGGCCGGCCAGCGCGCGGCGCACCGCCGCCACGCCGGCCTCGGCGGCGCGCGCGGCCTGGTAGGGCTTGGCCTGGGTCCCGAAGTTGTCCATCACGCCGCCCCCCGCGGCGGCGGCCAGTCCCAGCGCGTTGCGCGTAGCCGCGCGCGGCATGCCGCGCAGCCGGCTCAGCGCGGCCGCCACTCCCACCGGGCCGTAGACGCCGGTCGGGTGCCACCCTGCCCTCTGCATGTAGTCCTGCTCACGGCGCGCGAGGACGCTCCAGACTTCGAATCCCGCCAGGTAGGCCTCAACCATGCGGGCGCCGGAAGCCCCCGCGACCTCGGCTTCCGCAAGAACCGGCGGGACCAGCACCGCGCTGGTGTGGTTGGCGAAGGCGTAGTCGTCCAGATCCAGCGCGTGGGCGGCCGCGGAACCGATCAGCGCGGCCGCGGAAGCCGGCAGGCGTTCGCCGCTCAGCAGCAGCCGCGACTCCGGGTTGCCCCCGCCGTCGGACTTCAGCAGGTTGCGCACCACCGGCTGGTCCGCTCCCGCCAGGGCCACGCCCACACAGTCGATGAACCCGGTCACGGCGATACGCCGGGCTTTCTCCGGCGCGCGCGCGGACAGATCGCCGCAGAGGAAATCGAGAACGGATTCGGTCAGCGCGCCCATGGCCGCACGAACCTTACACGACCCGACGAGCGAGGGCATGCCCTCGCAGCTGTGCGAAAATTCGCCGTCTTTCTCGGCGCGCAAAGGGGCGCGGGCATCTTGGCGCGTATCGGCATCGACATCGGCGGGACGTTCACCGACCTCATCGCCACCGGCCGCGACGGACGGGTGCTGGCCACCCACAAGCTGGCCTCCAGCCCGGACGACCCGTCCCGCGCGGCCATGCTGGGCGCCGAAGAGCTGCTGCGCAAGACCGGACTGGATTTCGACGACGTGGAGTTCTGCTGTCACGGCACCACCGTGGCCACCAATGCGCTGCTGGAACAAAAGGGCGCCAGGACGGGACTGATCACCACCCGCGGCTTTCGCGACGTCCTCCACATCGGGCGCAAGGACCGCCCGTACAACTTCTCGCACTACCAGGACATCGCCCGCCAGAGCCGCCCGCTGGCGCCCCGGCGCTGGCGGATGACGGTGCGCGAGCGGACCCGCGCTCCCGACGGCGCGGTGGAAGTGCCGCTCAACGAGAACGACGTGCTCGAAGCCGTCGCCCGGCTGAAGGAAGAAGGCGTGGAGGCGATCGCGGTGTGCTGCCTGTTCTCGTTTCTCAACCCGGCGCACGAACGGCGCATCGCCGAACTGGCGCGGCGCGAATTCCCCGAAGCCTACGTCACCGCCAGCCACGAGATCGCTCCGCTGGTGCGCGAGTACGAGCGCTTCTCCACCACCGCGATGAACGCCTACGTCGGCCCGGTAACCGCGCGCTACATCCGCCGCTTCGCCGCCGCGCTCGATGCGGCCGGCGTGCCCGCGCAACTGCGGCTTATGACGTCCGGCGGCGGCATGGTGGCGCCCGCCGAAGCCGGTCGCCGTCCGGTAAACCTGCTGCTGTCCGGCCCGGTGGGCGCGCTCATCGCCGGCATCGAGGCCGCCCGCGAGATCGGCCGCAACAACGTGATCACGCTGGACGTGGGCGGCACGTCCGCGGACATCGGCGTCGCGCCGAACGGCGAGATGCGCATGCGCAGCCTGCTCGACACCCGGGTGGGCGACTACGACGTGATGACGCCGATGGCCGACATCGCCACCCTGGGCGCGGGCGGGGGCTCGATCGCATGGCTGGACGACCAGGGCATGTTCCGCGTCGGCCCGCAGAGCGCCGGCGCCGACCCCGGCCCGGCCTGCTACGCGAAAGGCGGCGACCGGCCCACCGTGACCGACGCGCTGGTCGTGGCCGGCTGGTACCGCCCGGAGCACCTCGCGGCGGCCGTGCCCGGGCTTGAGCCCGGGAAATCCGAACAGGCCATCCGCGAACGCGTCGCGAAGCCTCTCGAACTGCCCCTCGGCGAAGCGGCGCTGGGTATCTTCGACATCGCCGTCAACAACATGGTGGAGGCCATGCGCGTGGCCAGCGTCTCCAAGGGCTTTGACCCGCGCGAATTCACGCTGGTAGCCTATGGCGGCGCGGGCGGGGCGTTCGCCGCGCCGGTGGCCGAGGCGCTGTCCATCGGCGAGGTGCTGGTGCCGCCGCACCCGGGCGTGGGCGCCGCCGGCGGCCTGTTGTGCGCGCAGGTGCGCTACGAGTTCAAGGCAACGCTGTGGGGAGAACTGGACCAACTGGATCACGCCGGCGTGGCCGCGCGTTTCGAGGAGATGACGAACGAGGCGAAAGAACGCTTGATCCGCGACGGGTTCGCGGCCGGTGACGTGCGCCTGAAGCGCTGGGCGGAGTGCCGCTACGCCGGCCAGGGGCATGAACTGGCCGTGGAAACGCCGCCCGGCGAAATCGACGGCGCCTGGGCGGAAACGCTGCGCGAGCGCTTCGACGCCGAGCACGAGCGCGCCTACCTGCGCGCCTACCGCGACATGCCGGTGCGGGTGATCAACCTGGCCGTGTCGGCCTACGTGCCGGGCACGCCCCTGGTTTCGGCCCAGGTCCCGGAGGCAGCTGCCGAAGACGCCAAGCCGCTGCTGACCGCGCCCTGCCGCTTCCCCGGCGTCGGCAAGGCCCTGCCCACTTCGTTCTTTCGCCGCTCCGGTCTCAAGCCGGGCCACCGCATCGAAGGCCCCGCCATCGTCGAGCAGGCCGACACCACGACCGCGATTCCTCCAGGCTGGCGGGCCCGCGTGGACCGCTACTCCAACCTCCTGCTTACTGCCGGGGGCGAGGCCGTCCCCGCCCCCGGGGAAGGCGAGACGCCTTCCCTCCAATCATGAACCTCTGGCCCGGACTCGACCAGGCGCGCAGCACCGGCCTCGGCCCGCACGCCGAGCGCCGCTGGGACCGGGTGGACGTCGACCCCGTCTCGCTGCAGGTGATCGGCGGCGCGCTGCATTCCATCGCCCACGAGATGGCCGAACTGCTGGTGCGCATGGCCTATTCCAGCGTCATGCGCGAATCGCGCGACATCGGCGCGGCGCTGCTGGACTTCGACGGGCGGCAGTTGTGCGAGAGCGACTCCACGCCCATGCACTGCGGCTCGCTGCCGGCCTACGTGCGCGGCATCGACCGCAAGCACCGCGGGAGCTATCGGCCCGGCGACGTGTATCTCCACAACCACCCCTACCACGGCGCTTCGCACAGCCCCGACTACGGCGTGCTGATGCCGCTGTTCGTGGGCGGCGTGCACGTGGGTTTCGCCGGCTGCACCGGCCACATGGTGGACATCGGCGCCGCCGATCCCGGGTTCTCGGTGGACGTGCCGGACTTCTTCGCCGAGGGACAGATCCTCGACGCCGTAAAGCTGCATGCCGCCGGCGAACGGCGCGAGGACCTGTGGTCGCTGATCATGGACAACGTGCGCACCCCCGAGGCCAACGCCGGCGATCTCGAGGCCATGATCGCCTGCTGCCGGCTGGGCGAGGAGCGCTTCGCCGGACTGATCGCAAAACACGGCCTGGACCGTGTGATGAGCGCGGCCGAGGAATGGATGAGCTACGCCGAGCGACGCATGCGCGCGCGAATCGAACAGTTGCCCGACGGCGAATATCCGGCGCCGGACGCCTGGCTGGAGGACGACGGCAAGCATTTCGGCAAGCCGCTGAAGATCGCCACGCGCGTGATCGTGCGCGGCAGCGACATCTGCGTTGACCTGACCGGCTCCACGCCGCAAACCACAACCGGCTTCAATTGCCCGTTCGAGGGCAGCGTGCTGCCGGCGGTGAACTTCGCGGTGCGCGCGCTGCTGCTGGACGAGACCGCCGAAGGCGCCGGCGTGCCGCAAAACGACGGCGTGTTCCGGCCGGTGTATGCGCACGCGCCGAAGGGCAGCATCTTCAACCCGGTCTACCCGCGCGGCTGCGAGGCGCGCTTCACCCAGATCAACCGCATACCCGACCAGGTGCTGCGGGCGCTCAGCGGAGCGCTGCCGGAGCGCGTGACCGGCGGCAATGCGGCCAACGTGTCCTGCTTCGTTTACTCCTTCGAGTCCGGCGAGGGCGATTACAAGATCAACGTGGAGATCAACGAGGGTTCGTACGGCGGGCGCAACGGGCGCGACGGCCTGGACACGGTCGATACCCTGATGGCCAACACCCGCAACAACCCGCTGGAAGAAATGGAGCTTTCCGTGCCGATGCTGTGCGAGCGCTACGAACTGCGCGACGAGGCCCCGGCCGCCGGGCGCTGGCGCGGCGGCATGGGCGCGGTCAAGACCTGGCGCTTTCTTGAAGGCGCGGCGGTCAGCTCCACCGGCGACAACCGCTCCGGCGATCCTCCGCGCGGCATCTTCGGCGGCGCGGACGGGCTGCCCGGGCAGGTGAAGGTCAACCCGCTGACGCCCGGAGAGCAGGAACTGCCCGCCAAGGTCTCGCATGCGCGTTTCGCCGCCGGCGACCGCCTGGAGATCACGCTGGTGTCGGGCGGCGGATACGGCGATCCGCTTGAGCGCGATCCGCGGCGGGTAGCGGACGACGTGCTCGACGGGCTGCTGTCACGCAAGGAGGCGCGCGAGCAGTACGGCGTCGTGATCGACCCGCAAAGCGGCGCGCCGGATGAAGCCGCCACCAAAGCCCTCCGCCACGCACGCGCCGGGAGGGAGAAGCGCTCATGAGCGTCGCGGAGAACGGGCGCAGCCTGGCGCTGGCCGAGGAGCTGCTGGCGGTGGGCGACGCTCCGCTTGGCGAGCGCGACCTCAAGCAGATCCAGAACCTGGTTCTGGACCACCTGGGTTGCTGCTATGCCGGTTCGCTGCTGGCCTGGGGCCGGCGCATGCACGAGTGGGCCGCGCCGCACGCGGGCTCGGGCAACGCTCCGCTGCTGGCCTCGCAAACGCGCCTGGCGCCCGGCCTGGCGGCGTTCGTCAACGCCACCGCCGCCCACGGCCTGGAACTCGACGACACCCACGACGAGTCGGTCAGCCACCCGGGCGCGGCGGTCATCGCGTCCAGCCTGGCGCTTGCGGCCCACCACGGACTCGATGGCGCGCGGGTCGCGGCCGCGATCCACGCCGGCTACGAGGCGGTCGGCCGCGTGGGCGCGGCCACCAACGCGGCCGAGACCATCGAACTGGGCTTTCATCCCACCAGCCTGTTCGTCGGCTTCGGCGCCGCCGCCGCCGCGGCCGTGCTGCTGAACCTCTCGCCGAAGGAACTGGCGCGCGGCTGGGGGCTGGTCCTGTCCATGGCCGGCGGCTCGATGCAGTTCAGCCAGGAACCGGAAGGCACGACCGTCAAGCGCCTGCACGGCGGCTACGCGGCGCTGCACGGCGTGATGGCCGCCGAACACGCCGGGCTCGGCATCGCCGGACCCGAGCAGGCGCTGGAGGGCCGCTACGGCCTGATCAGCAACTTCGGGGCCGAATCGGACCCCGAAAGGCTCAACCGCCCGCACCCCGACGGCCCGGAGATCCACCGCATAAGCTACAAGCCCTACCCCTGCTGCCGCCTGTTTCACTCGACCCTCGACGCCCTTGCCGAGGTCACCGACGACTTCAGCCTGGACCCGGAAGAAATCGAATCCATCGTGGTGGGCGGCCCCGACATCATGGTCACCCAGCACATGCTGCGCCGGCCGACCTCGGAGATGGCCGCGCAGTACAGCCTGCCGTTCACGCTTGGCGCGGCGCTCTACTACGGGCCGGCTTCGGTGGCCGGTTTCATGGGCGACGCGCTGGAGGACCGCCGCACGCTGGCGATCGCCGACCGCGTCGACGCGGTGGCGGACCCGGACATGCAGGCGGCCTTCCCGGCGCACTTCGGAAGCTGGCTGGAACTGAAGGACCGCAACGGCGAAACCCGCCGCTCGGACGTGCTCGACAGCCTCGGCACGCCCGCCAACCCGATGCGCAGCGCCGACCTGGTCGCGAAGTTCGATTCGCTGACCGCCGGGGACAACGGCATCGACGGCGCCGCGGTCGCAGCGACGCTCGACAACCTGGCGGGTCTTCGCCGGATCGACAGTCTTCTTGCACCCTTCCTCAACTGACTCCGCCTATGCCCAACGAACGCACCACCGCCGACCCGGTCCCGCAGGAGCAGTTGCGGGCCGACGTGGCCCTGCTGCTCGACACCATCGCCGCCGGCAACGTTGCGATCGCGCCGCTGGACGTCGCCTATGCGGTCAACGCCTGCACCGAACCGGGTATCCGGCGCATCTACGCGGCCAAGAAGCGCAGCTACGAGAAGCCGGGCGGGCTGTTCGCCAACACCGCCATGAGCCGCGCGATCCACATCATGGACGACTGGAAGCACGACCTGGCCGAGACCATCGTGCGCGAGGAGAACATCCCGTTCTCCATCGTCGCGCCGTTTCGCGTCGGGCACGAGTTCTTCGCCGACGTCGATCCGTTCGTGATGCAGTCCTCGACCAAGGCCGAAACCATGGACATGCTGCTCAACGCCGGGCAGTTCCACAACGAGATCGCGCGCCAGTCCTGGGAGCGCGGCACGCCGGTGTTCGGTTCGTCGGCCAACACCTCTCTGCAGGGCTCCAAGTACCGCTACGAGGACATCGAGGCGCCGGTGCGCGAGGCGGCCAGCGTGTATTTCGACTACGGGCTGTCGAAATACGCCAATCCGCAAGGGCACTCCAGCACCATCATCGATTTCCGCGACTTCAGCGTGATCCGCGTGGGGGTCGTCTTCGACCGGGTCAAGGCCGCCTTTCTCAGGCACGGCAACGTCGAACTGAAAACGTAGCCCGGGATTAGGTAATGCAAGCGCAATCCGTTATCATGCACGGCCCGGCGGCCTGCGACCGCCGGATTTTCATTAACCACTAACAGGAGAAGTTCGCATGAAAACTCGTTTACTGCGGCTATCGCTGGCCGCACTTATCAGCGGCTGCATGATGGTCGCGGCAAACGTGGGGGCACAGGAGAACGTCCTCGAAGAAATCATCGTCACCGCGGAAAAACGCGAGGCGTCGATCCAGGACACGGCCCTGGCCATTACCGCCGTCAGCGGCGATTTGCTGGAGAACGGCGGGCTGGACGAAATAGAGGACCTCAGCCTCGACGTGCCCTCGCTGGTGTTCAGCCGGGCCGGCGGCGAAGCGCAGCTCTATATCCGTGGCGTGGGCACCAACCTGTTCGGCATCGGCCAGGACTCGTCCGTGGCCGTACACCAGGACGGCGTCTACCAGGGGCGCGCCCAGATGGGCCTGACCCAGTTCCTCGACGTGGAGCGCGTCGAAGTGCTGCGCGGTCCGCAGGGCACGCTCTACGGCCGCAACGCCACCGCCGGCGTCATCAACATCATCCACCGCGCGCCCGGCGACGAGCCGGAAGGCTATGTGAACCTCAAGCTCGGCAACTTCAACCGCTATGACGGCGAGGCGGCCTACGGCGGCCCGATCGGCGACAACGCCGGCTTCCGCCTGGCGGTGCGCTACGGCAGCGACGGCGGCTTCACCGAGGACCTGGACCCCAGGGGCGGCGACGAAGTGGATGGCGGCGAGACCATGGCCGCGCGCGCGACGCTGACCTTCGCGCTTTCCGACACGATCAACGCCAAGATCATCGGCGACTACACCGATTTTGACGGCGACAACCGCACCATCCGCCCGCGCGGCAACCTGCACCGCTCGGCGGCCGAGGGCGCCCAGGCGCTGCCGGACTTCGACCAGACCCGCAACGAGGTGGACAGCTTCCAGAAGTGGACCATCAGCGGCATCACCGCCGAGGTGACCGCGGAACTGGGCGGCGGCCTGTCGCTGACGTCGATTACCGGCTACCGCCAGTTCGAGGACAGCTTCCGCTTCAACACCGACGGCACCGAGATCTTCGTAACGCAGACGCATTTCGAGCGCGACACGGACCAGTTCTCCGAAGAGCTCCGCCTGGCCTGCGACTGCGAGGGCTACGAGTGGATCGCCGGTATTTACTACTTCACCGAGGACAAGGAAGAGGCCCTCGGCCTTCCGGCCATCAACTTCGGCGGCGCATTCAACATCTTCGCCACCAACAAGACCGACGCGTGGGCCGGCTTCGGCGAGCTGACCTGGCATTTCAGCGACCGCCTGGACGGCATCGTGGGCGTGCGCTACAGCAACGAGGAGAAGGAAGACTGGAACCTTCGCGGGCTCACCGGCGGCAACTTCGACGGCCTGTTCGGCGCCAGCGATCCCAGGGCCTTCTCGTTCAGCTTCCCGCCGCGCAACACCACCGACGACTGGAACGCGTTCACGCCCAAGCTGGGGCTGAAGTACGACTACAGCGACAACATCATGGTGTACGGCACGCTGACGCGCGGCTTCAAGTCCGGCGGCACCAACTCGCTGAGCGGCGACCCGGCTTTCGATCCCGAATATCTGTGGAGCCTGGAGGTGGGCGGCAAGTCCACGCTGGCCGACGGCAGGGCGATCGCCAACGCCTCGGCGTTCTACTACGACTACACCGACCTGCAGGTCTCGACCTTCACCGAAGGCACCGTCCGCGTAACGAACGCGGCGGAAGCCACGGTGGTGGGCATTGAGCTGGACGTCTCCGCGGTGCTCTCCGACCAGTTCACCTGGGACACGTCCGCGATGCTGCTCAACGCCGAATACGATCAGTTCGTGACCCGCTTCGGCGGCGGCGCCGGCACCGTCCTAGACGTCGAGGGCAACAAGCTGATCAACGCGCCGGAAATCTCGCTTACGTCCACGTTGAGTTACAGCACCGACATCGGCCCCGGAACGTTCTCGGCCCTGGCCCAGATCGCGTACCGCTCGGAGGTTTTCCACAGCCAGTTCAACGAGACCGAGGTAGGGCAGGACAGCATTACGCTGGCCAACGTTCGCGCCGGGATCACGTTCCTGAACGGAGTGGAAGTCTCGTTCGTAGTGCGCAACCTGCTGGACAAGGAGTATTACCAGAACTCGGTGCGGTTCACTTCGCTGAACGACCGCAGCAAGGACCTCACCGGCATCGGCGCGGCGCTGGGCTACCCCGGCGAAGGCCGCTCCATGGCGTTGCAGCTGCACATGGGCTTTTGAGTAGCGAGCGCCCCAAGCGCTCGTTACGGGCGCCCTGAGTGAGGGCGCCTGCCCCTGGGAGGGAGGGCGTCTCGCCCTCCCCCCTCTAACCAACCCATGAACCGCAGGAGTTGGTACGTCGTCGGCGTCCTCACGGTCGCCTACATCTGTTCGTTCATCGACCGCTCGGTGCTGGGCCTGATGGTGGGCCCGATCCGCGCCGAGCTGGGCATCACCGACACGCAGTTCAGCCTGCTGCACGGCTTCGCCTTCGCGATCTTCTACACACTGCTGGGTATCCCGATCGCCTGGCTGGCGGACCGCGCCAGCCGGCGCAACATCATCGCCGCGGGCATCGCCGTTTGGAGCCTGATGACCGCGCTGTGCGGCCTGGCGCGAACCTTCGGCGCGATGTTCATGGCCCGGGTGGGCGTGGGCGTGGGAGAAGCGGCGCTGTCGCCGGCCGCCTACTCGATGATCGCCGACCTGTTCCCGCGCGAGAAGCTCGGCCGCGCCCTGGGCATCTACTCGTCCGGCGTGTTCATCGGCATCGGCCTGAGCTTCATCCTGGTGGCCGAACTGATCGGCGTCCTGGACACCGTGACCCTGCCGGTGGTTGGCGAACTGACTCCCTGGCGGCTGACGCTCATCGTGCTGGGTATTCCCGGCCTGGCGATCGCCGCGCTGTGCTTTACGTTCCGCGAACCCGCCCGCCTCGGCGCCGCCAGAGGCGGCGTTCCGGTGGGCGAGGTGGCGCATTTTTTCGGGCAGAACTTCAGCCTGTACGCGCTGCACTTCATCGCCTTCTCCATGCTCACGCTGCTATTCAACGCGGTGATGACCTGGTTCGCCGAGTACCTGATCAGGATCCATGACATGGACCGCGGCGCGGCCGGCTGGTACCTGGGGCTTACCGTGACCTTCTTCGGCGGCGGCGGCATAATCTGCGGCGGGCTGCACGGCGACTATCTCAAGCGCCGCGGCGACAACGGCGGCGCGATCCGCTCGGCGCTGCTGGCGGCCTGCCTGCTGCTCCCCTTCGGCGCCGCCGCCACGCTGATGCCGAACGCCGGGCTTTCGCTGCTGCTGTGCGCGCCGCTGTTGTTCTTCTCAAGCTGGGTGTTCGCGCCGGCCACCGCCGCATTGCAACTGTTCTCGCCGCCGGCCATGCGGGCGCAGTTCTCCGCCGTTTACCTTTTTGTCGTGAACCTGACGGGGATCGGCTTCGGCGGCACCGCGGTGGCGCTGATTACCGACTTCGTATTCCGCGACGACGGCATGCTGCACTACTCGATCGCCATCGCGGCCGCAACAAGCGGGGCCGTAAGCGTCTTCCTGCTGTGGCGGCTGTTGTCCATCTACCGTCGGGGAATGGACGAGCGTGAACGGCAAATCGCCGCCGAGGCCTCGTCGTGAGCCGGATCGCGCTGGACATCGACCACGTCGGCCTGGTGGGGCCCGATATCCGCGGCACGGTCGCTTCGTTCCGCGAACTGGGCTTCCGCGTGACCGACCCCGTCGAACTGATGGGGACCGCGCCTGACGGGAAGGAGAAAAGCCTCGATCAGCAAAGCGCGCATTTCATCTTCGGCTCGACCTACGTGGAAATCAGCGAGGTCACGCGCCCCGGACCGGACCACCACCTGGGCGCCTGGCTGGGCGACGAACCCGCCGTCCGCATCCTGATCCTTCGCGCCGCGGACATCGACGCCGTGCGCGAGCGGGCCCTGGCTGCCGGACAGGATCCCACGCCGGTCGGCGACGCGAGCCGGGCGCTGCACTACGCCGGCGGCGCGACGGCGCGCTTCAGGTGGCTGGCGCTGCCGCCGGAGAGCTTCCCGGAAGCGTTGTGCGGCTACGTCCAGCACCTGACCCCGGAGCTGGTCTTCTGGCAAGAGATGAACGCGCACCCCAACGGCGCGGTCGAACTGACCGGCATGACGCTGCATGCCGCGGACACGGGCGATGCCGAGCGCCGGTTCGCGGCGCTGGGCCGCGCGGGCGCGCCGGAACACGTCGACATCCGCACGGCAGAAGACGGCCGAAGCGGCTTCACCGCCCTGCACCTTCGCACCCGCAGCCTGGAGCAGACCGCCGACACGCTCGCCGCGGCCGGCAAGGCCTGCGAGCACAACGCGTCCACGCTCACCGTCCGGGCTCCCGGCGTCCTTCTTCGGTTCCACAAGTAGGCGGGAGGGCGAGGCCGATCGACAGGCTGAAGAAATTCGGGGCGTGGTACGCGGTGGTCCTGCTGACCATCGCCTACACCTTCGCGCTGATCGACCGCTGGATCATCGGCCTGATGGTGGGTCCGATCAAGGCCGACCTCGGCCTCAACGACACGCAATTCAGCCTCCTGCAGGGCATCGCCTTCGCCCTGTTCTACTGCACCGTGGGCATCCCCATCGCCCGGCTGGCCGACCGCTCCAGCCGGCGCAACATCGTCGCCGCGGGAATCGCGCTGTGGAGCCTGATGACTGCGCTGTGCGGGCTGGCCCGCAATTTCGGGCAGCTCTTCCTGGCAAGGGTGGGCGTGGGCGTGGGCGAGGCCGCGCTGGCGCCGGCGGCCTTCTCGCTGATCACCGACCTCTTTCCCCGCAACAAGGTCGGCCGCGCGATCGGCGCCTACCAGATGGGCCTGTTCCTGGGCTACGGGCTGAGCGTGATCCTCGGCGGCTGGCTGGTCGGCACGCTGGAACAGCGCCCGCCACTGGATTTCCCGTTGCTCGGCGAACTATCGGCGTGGCGGGCGACGCTGGTCATCGTCGGCCTGCCCGGCCTGCTGGTGGCCCTGCTCTGCCTTACGTTCCGCGAGCCGGCCAGACAAGGCGCCGTCGAAGGTGGCGTTCCCGTTCCGGAGCTGGTTGATTTCCTGAAGAAGAACATCGCGGTTTACGGCAACCTGGTGGCCGCCTTCTGCATGATCTCGCTGCTGTTCAACGCGGTCCTCGTATGGGGTGCGGAATACTTCATCCGGATCCACGAAATGCCGCGCGCCACCGTGGGACTCAGGCTGGGCCTGATCGTGGGAACGTTCGGCTGCATCGGCTCCGTCGTCGGAGGCCTGTACGCCGATTACCTCCACCGGCGGGGCGATCGCGGCGGAACCGTCCGCTCCTCCATAGTCGCCACCGTCGCGCTGGTGCCGATGGCCGCGGTGACCGCGCTCATACCCGATCCCGATTACTCGATGCTCATGTACGCGCCGCTGCTGTTCTTCGGAAGCTGGGTGTTCCCTCCCGCCGTGATGACGCTGCAATTGTTCACGCCCCCGTCCATGCGCGCCCAGACCAGTGCGATATACCTGTTCATCGTGTCCCTGGTCAGCATGGGCTTCGGCAGCACTTCGGTCGCGCTGATCACCGACTTCGTGTTTGCCAACGACATGAAGCTGCATTACTCGATGGCGATCGTGGGCACGATCAGCGGCCTGCTGGGCCTGTTCTTCCTGTGGCGGCTGCTGCCTATCTACCGCAAGGCCATGGCGGCCCGCAATCTCCCTTAGGAGCGAGGGCGTCCCGCCCTCGCGAGGACGGGACGTCCTCTCTCCCAGGGTTTAACCTACACGATGATGCAAACCGAGCTCACCGTCGCGCAGGCCGACCGGCTGATCCGGGAAACGGTTCCGGCGTGGCCGGCCGAGCAGGTCGCGCTGGACGCCGCGGCCGGCCGCGTCCTTCGCCAGAACGTGCTCGCCGAACGCGACCTGCCCCCGTTCGACCGGGCCACGATGGACGGAATCGCCCTGGTCTGGCGCTCCTGGTCTTCCGGAGAAAGAGAATTTCCGCTCGAAGGAGTGCAAAGCGCCGGCCAGGCTCCCGGCGCGCTGTCGAACGCAAGCGCCGCATGGCGAATCGCCACCGGCGCGCCGCTTCCGCAGGGCGCCGACACCGTCGTGCCGGTCGAGAGGCTCGGCGTAACGAACGGCGGAGTCCGCATCGACGACGACTACCGCCCGAAACGCGGCCAGTTCATCCACAGACAGGGTTCGGACCGCCGGGCCGGCGCCCTGCTGCTGAAGGAGGGCCGGCGCATCGGCGGCGTGGAAATGGCGCTGTTGAGCGCCAACGGCGTGGCGCGACCGCGCGTCGGCCCCGACCCCCGCATCGCACTGGTATCCACCGGCGACGAACTCGTCGGCCTGGACTCCCGTCCCGAAAGCTGGCAGGTGCGCTCCAGCAACGGCCCGGCCATGGCGGCCCTGCTCAAGCGCCACGGCTTCGGCAAGGTCGTTGCGACGCACGCGCCCGACGAACCGGAGCTGCTCGCGGAACGTATCCGCACGGCCCTGTCGGGAAGCGACGCGCTGATCCTGAGCGGTGGCGTCTCGAAGGGCGCCAGGGACTTCGTCCCCGGCGTCCTGGCCGAACTCGGCGCAAGGCCGGTGCTGCACCGGATCCGCCAGCGCCCCGGCTTCCCCCTGTGGTTCGGCATGCACGCTGAAAAACCCGTCTTCGGCCTGCCCGGCAACCCCGTCTCGAGTCTCGTGTGCCTGCGCCGCTACGTCATTCCCGCGCTCGACAAGGCGCAAGGCGCGCAGTCCCCTGCCCCCGAACAGGCCACGCTGACCGACGACGTCAGTTTCAAGCCCAGCCTCACCTGGTTCCTGCCGGTTCGCCTGGCCACCGACGCCGACGGCCGGCTTCTCGCCCGCCCGCGCCAGACCAACACCTCCGGCGACTTCGCCTC
>CAYMQG010000077.1:0-16198 GCA_964392625.1 uncultured Gammaproteobacteria bacterium
CCTGCGGCCGCCCGGTTCCGGGGCTCCGGTCGCTACGCTCCCTGCGCCCCGCAACCGGGCCCCTGCAAAGAACCCTCACTCATTCAAAAGGGGACATCTCTGCTTTGGAGAAAAGGGGACATCTGTGCTTTGCGTTGACACTCTTGCGGATGCGCCTGGCGAGGTCGCTTGCGCGCGTAACATGTATTACGGCAATCGGCAGACTAAAGAGGTCGGGACAGCGGATGATCAATCGACGTGACTTTGTTTTGGCGGCCGGCATAGGCGCCCTTGGCGTTGCGGGTCCTGCCCCCGCTGCAGCGCAGGCCGGGGTGGACGTGACACCGCCGGAGGGCCCCTGGGAATCCTGGAACGAATTGCGCCGCGCCGGCGGCGTCCTGCAATACGCGACAACGGGACCGGACGATACGGACAAGCCGCCTGTCGTTCTGTTGCACCGGCTGGGCGGCTGGTTATCCGACTGGCGGCACGTGGCGGCCATTCTGGGCCGGGAGCGGCGCATTATCGCGTTCGACCTCCCCGGTCATGGTGGATCGCAGTGGCAGGGGCGCCCTCCATACGTCCAGACCCTTGGCGAGTCGGCCTCGCTGCTGGTCGGGGCGTTCGATGAACTTGAAATCGACAAAGTCGATCTGATAGGCACATCGCTGGGCGGATGCGTCAGCGTGATCCTCGCGGCGTTCTGGCCTGAGCGGATCAACAGGCTGGCGGTCGTATCGTCCGCATTGGCGCCGCGCCGCTCGCTCGATCAGATCCGCGCCCTTATTGACGACTCGCAAGCAGATATGTTCGATGAAAACGGTCTGCCGATCGTCTTCCGGGAAAGCTTGCTGAACGAAACATTCGGCATCGTCGACACCCGCGATATCTACGTCGAAAGCCTCGCCAGCCGGAAAGCGGCCGGGCGCTGGATTCAACCGTCGGAAAGGGGCGTCGCCATTACCGATATCGTCGGGACGCTCGCCCGGGTAAGAGCCCCGACGCTTATCGCGTATGGAGAAAAGGACCGCGCCTATGGGAAATACCGCGCCGGAGCCGAAGCCGCGCTGCCAGGAGCTCTTTTCACGGAAATCGCGAATTCCGGCGCATTCGCCATGCAGGAAGAACCCGCCGCACTGGCGCGAATGCTGAGCGATTTCCTCGATTGACTGGTGTCCTTTCGCTACCAGATCTCCGGTTGCATGTGCAGTTGGGGGTTCTTCTCGTATTGGTTTTCCGGCACCGCGAGGCCCAGATGGTCGCGTAGCGTCTCGCCCTCATAGTCTTTTCGGAACAGGCCGCGCGCCTGCAGGATCGGCACCACCTGGTCCACAAACGTCTCCAGGCCCGACGCCAGGACCGGCGGTGAGATGATGAATCCATCCGCGGCGCCGGCCTCGTACCACTCGGAGAGCATGTCGGCGACGTCGTCCGCCGTACCGATCGCCGCGCTGCTCGTTCGCCCTCCGGCGACCTGGTACGCCAGCTTGCGCACCGTGGCGCCTTCCTGCCCGGCCGCCTCCAGCACCCGGTCCCGCGTAGAACTCTGCACCTCGAGATATTCCGACGGCAGCGCGGGCAAGGGACCCTCAAGATCGTGACCCGAGAGATCGAATCCGCCCAGGAGCGTCTCCAGCTTTTCCAGGGCAATGGGCAGCGGAATGAGTTCGTCCAGTTCCTGTTTGAATGCCAGCGCGTCTTCCCGGGTCCGGCCGATATACGGCGTAATGGCAGGCAAGACCTTGATGGCGTCCTGTGAGCGGCCGAAGGCGGCTGCTCTTTCACGCATCTCCCGGCGCAAGCCGATGGCGCTGTCGATGGCCGGATGGGACGTGAAGATGACTTCGGCGTAGCGGGCGGCGAACGCCTTGCCGTCAGCGGATGCGCCGGCCTGGACGAGGACCGGATGTCCCTGCGGCGAACGGGGCAGATTGAGCGGGCCGGCGATCCTGAAGTGCTTTCCGGAGTGATTCACCGCGCTGATTCTCGAGGCGTCGGTGTAGCGGCCGCCGGCCCGGTCGGCCAGGAGCGCGCCGGATTGCCAACTGTCCCAGAGTTTGCGCGCCGCATCGACGAACTCGGCTGCGCGTCGATAGCGTTCCGCGTGTCCCATGTGGCGTTCAAAACCATGGTTATGCGCCTCGTTCTCCATGGTTGACGTCACGATGTTCCAGCCTGCCCGCCCCCGACTGATGTGGTCCAGGGTCGCGAAGCGCCGTGCGGTGGCGTACGGCTCGTTGTAGGTGGTCGACGTGGTCCCGATCAAACCGACCCGCTGCGTCACGGGTGCGACGGCCGACAGCAACGGCAGCGGATCGAGTTTCGGAGTTTCCTGGCCCTCGAAAGTCTCCGCCGAGCGGGAACCCGGGTACCCCAGCGAATCCGCAAAGAAAACGCCGTCAAACTTGCCGCGCTCTGCCGTTCGGGCGCAGGACACGAAGTAGTCGACGTCGCAAAGCGCCCGGTCCGTGGCGAGCGGGTGGCGCCATCCGGCTATGTGTCCGCCGGTCTGCATGATGAACGCCAGCAGTTTCATGCGCGAACTCCCGTCCGGTTTGCTCCGTGTACCATGCCACGCGAGTCTCAGGGAAGCTATTCTGCCTTCAGGCCCTTCGAGTCAGTCAGTGAACGATACGGTCACTCCCGGCACCTGCCCCAGGGCAATTTCGGCCTGGTTCACGGTACTGATGCTGTGTATCGCACAGGTCGTCTCCACCATCGATCGCGGAATGCTGGCGCTGGTGGTGGATCCTGTGCGCCGGGACCTGGATATCACGGATCTTGAGATTGCGATATTGCAGGGGTTCGCGTTTTCCTTCCTCTACGTGATCGCGGGGATCGCAATGGGTCTCGTCGCCGATGTGGTGAATCGCAAACGCTTGCTGATGGGGGGCATCGTGGTCTGGAGCGCGGCAACGCTTGCCAGCGGCCTGGCTGAATCTTTCGGCCATCTTTTTGCGGCCAGACTGTTTGTCGGCATCGGCGAGGCGGTCCTTGCCCCGTGCGCCGTCACGATGATCGCGGACCTCTTCCCCGTCAGCCGGCGGGGCAAACCCATGGCGCTGTACGTTTTCGGCTCGATGATCGCTTTTGGCGTCGGGTCCGTTATTACCGGCTTTATTCTTCAGGTGGCGCCCCAGGGAGTATTTGACGGCATCGGGTTTCTCGAAGGCCGGGCCCCATGGCGAATTGCCTTTATTCTTGCCGGAGGCTTCGGCCTGGTGCTGGCGGCAGGGTTCGTTCCCGTGAAAGAGCCGGTGCGGGCCGAGGCGAAGATCATGGAAAGCGGGTCAAACAGCCTTCGTGACTCGATCGGAGCGATGTTGGGAAACCTGCAGATCTATCTACCCTTTTATCTGGCGCTGGCCCTGTTCGGTGTGGGGATTTCGGTTGTTTTCTATTGGGGCCCGGCACTCCTGGCAAGGGTATTTGATTTCCCTGTCGACCAGGTCAGCAAGATGCTTGGCCTGGGTCACATCGCCTGGGCCATAGTGGGTGCGGTCGCGGCCGGCGTTCTCACTGACCTTGTCGCCCGCCGTGAGGGACCGGTGGGCCTGATCGGCGTCTCCGCGGTCGTATCGCTACTCGGCATACCGACGAGCCTTGCGGTCTTTGCGGGCAACGGTACGGCTGCGGTCGTGCTGCTGTCGGGGGTGACCTTTACCTCGGCCATATTCGGGTCCGCCATGCTGTCGGTAGTGGCGGAAGTCGCTCCGCAAAGAACACGCGGGCTGGCGACTGCCCTGTATGCGTTCTTCATGACATTGATCGGCGCATCCAGCGGGCCCTTGCTCGTCGCTTACGTTACGGAGCAAATCTTCGGGGCCGACGAGGCCGTCGGCCTGTCGATCGCAATCGTCGGAACCATGGCATTCGCGGCCTGCGCCCTGTCCGCGTTCATCGCCGCCAGGAATCTCCGCGCCTGGACCGACCGCCGACCTGAAACCACGGACAGCGCTCCGCTGCCCGCCTATTGAGCTGAAGCATGGAGAATATCGCCTGATGCGACCGACAAAAGCCTATGCACCCGGCCGTTTCGGCCAACTGCACTATCGAATCGTGACTCCCGAGGCGGCTTCGCAGCCACCGTTGCTATGCCTGCACCAGACGCCAAGCAACAGTCGCCAGTGGGAACCCATCCAGCCGTTCCTGGCGAAGGACAGGGTGGTCGTTGCCCCCGATACGCCGGGTTACGGTATGAGCGATCCGCCGCCCGAACCCGTTGAAATCGGCGATTACGCCGACGCAATGTTCGACTTTATGGAGCACCTGGCAGGCCAGGGGATTATTGCGCCGGGTCCTTTCGACGTTATGGGCTATCACACGGGCTCGATCACCGCCACGGAGATGGCGCGCCAGGACAGCCAGCGGGTTCGGCGCTGCGTATTGTTCGGCCTGGCGGCGTACCCGGAGGACATTCGCACCGAGAGGCTCGAGCGACTGGACGAACGTTTTCCGCCGCCGGACCGAACGCTGGGTCATGTCGAAAAACTCTGGTCGCTCATCGGCGAATTGGCGGATCCGGGGATACCGGCCGAAGAACTCCATATTGGCATGGCCGACGCCCTGCGGCTGGGAAAGCGGCTGCCGTGGGGATATGTCGCTGTCTATCGCTACGATTTTCTGGGCGCCATGGCTGAGGTCAGCCAGCCGGTGCTTGTTGTCAATCCCGAAGACGACCTGTGGGCCGTGACCCACCAGACATCGCATCTTTACGGGAATGGACGGCGTCTGGACATCCCGGGGTTCTCCCATGGAGTGCTTACTCTGCGGCGTGACTATCTTGTCGAGGAGATCGAGCGCTTCCTCAGGCAGTAGAGACAAAGGCGGAGACCCGTTCGGCCCACTTCTGCGGATCCAGCATCAACGAGAAGGAACCGCCGTCGGAGAAGACCTCCAGGCTGAAGTCGGGGCGCCGGGCGGCGACCTGTTCGTCCTGCTCGTGAAGGCTGTCGCCGCGGTCCGTGAGGATACGGACGGGCGCGCGAATCCTGTCCAGGTCCGCGGCCATGTCGTTGGCGAAGACGGCGCGGTATGTGGGTGTGTCGAAACCGGCCCACCAGGAGCCCAGCGTTCCCCAGGTGGCCGTCGCCAGCCCGCGAGGAAACGGCGCGCGCGAGTGTATGGCCGAAAAAATGTCCGCCAGATGCGATCCGTCCTCGCGCAGGTGGATCTCCGGCGCAGCCTGCGCGAGCCGCGCCGCCCGCCCGGCCTCGTCGTAAACCGGACAGCCATGCAGCACGGCGCAAGCTGTGCGCTCCGCGTGGCGCGCCGCGAACGAGGCGGCGATGGAGGCGCCGGTGTGATGGCCGGCCACCGCCACCTGCTTCACGTCCAGATGGTCGAGGAGATCGACCAGGTTGTCGGCCAGTTCGGCGATCGTTACGGAGTCCGGCGGAGGGTCCGACATCCCGTAACCCGGATTGTCCGGCGCGATCGTGTCATGGCCCATCTCCGTCAGCATGGGCTGTATGTCGACCCATTCCGCCAGGCCGAACGGCGTCTGATGCAACAACAGGATCGTTGGCTCGAGTTCGTCTCCGGACGGCGCGCGCAAATGCCGGTAATGCAAGGCTCCGAGCCGGCACTGCGCATACCCTTTGCCGCCCGCCAGGGCCGGTGCGCCCTTCCATTTCTCTCCCACGCCCGCGTAACGGGCCTTGTCGGTATTCACCGTATCTTCTCCCTTCGCCATTGCGGCGCTGATGAGCCTGCCGCGACTGAGCAATGCGCCGCCGACCAGTCCGCCGAGGACCGATCTGCGCCGCATCAGAACTCCACCAGCCGCTCTCCGAGCAAACGGCCAAAGACGATGCAAGGCATGACCATCATTCCCCCGACGAATGCGTTGCCCTGGAGCTGCCCGGAACCCAGAATCTCCCCGGCGGCGTATAGCCCCGGGATCGGGGCGCCGTCCGGGCGCAAAACCTGCAGCTTCTCATTGACCGCGACGCCCACGGTCGAGGATAGCGATCCGCCTTGCTGGCGGATGCCGAAAAACGGCGGCTTGGTGATCGGCGCGGGCAAATGGCGCCGGCCCATGCCGTCCCTGCCTTCTGCGACTGACGCATTGAATTCCGCGACCGTATTCGCGAGGACATCCCCAGGCACCCCGATGCCCTGGGCGAGCGATTCCAGGCTGTCGGCCTTGCGGAAAGCCTCGCGGGTGTTGAACGACTCCGCCATCTGCTCACGCGACCAGTCATAGACGATGGGCGGCGCCTTGCGGAAGATGTGATCGTCGAAAACGACCCAGTAGCGTAAATCCGGCTGTTCCAGCAGCGCGTGTTCGCGCGCGTCTATGCTCGGTTCATCTTCCCGAACGAATCGCTTTCCGTGCATGTTCACATAGATTTCCCAGGGTGGCCGCGATTCCGGAAAGGTATTGAGCCGGCCAAGAATCTCCTTGGGGTACGGGCCGTCTTCCAGCAGCCAGCCGAAGTTGGAGAGGTAGTTTTCGCGCCCGCGCAGGTATCCGCCCGCCGCAACCGCGAGATCGTAACCGTCGCCCTGGGCGAACTCATAGGACCCGTTCACGTATAGCCTGTAACCGCATAAACGCCTGAACATCGCAGGATTGGCCGCGTATCCGCCGCTTGCCAGCACCACGTTCTTCCCTTCAACAGAGGATTCCCTACCCTCCCCATCGGCGATTTCGACACCTGTGACGACACCCTGGCGGTCCTGCAGCAGACCGATCGCTCTTGTGCCGGTCAGGACCTTGATCCGGCCAACAGCTTCCTGCTCTCGCATCGCCTGCTCCAGCACGTCCAGAACGGACCGGCCGAAGTCGTTTCCCCAGTAGTAACGCGCCACTTCGTAACGTTCATGTACGCTTTCGATCGAAGGACATTGGTCTTGCACATCGAAGCCAAGTTCCATCATCCAGTCAAAGGCTTCGGCGGCGTTGAATATGCTCAGTCTGGCGAGTTCCGGATCGATTGTGCCGCGACTGATGCGAATCGCCTCTTCCAGGTGCTGTTCCGGCGAGTCCTCGATGCCTTTCTCGGCCTGCAGGCGTGTGCCTGCGGCGCTTACCTGCCCGGAACTCAGGTGCAGTGTCCCACCTGTCCTGTCCGCCGCCTCGACAAGCAGTACGCGCCCGCCTCGCTTCGCGGCAAAGGTCGCCGCCGGTAGCCCCGTCGTTCCGGCCCCCACGACGACCATGTCCCATTGGCCGGATTGCAAATTGCTGCTCACGCCAGTTCTCCTATTTTGTGCTGTGCAAACGGTCCTAGAGTCCCACGTTACGGGCCCGAGCCCGGATATAAGCGCTGAACCAGTCCAGATTGCGGAACCGCAGAGCTCCCCGCCCGACGGAAACGGACGCGTGCGCCATGCCCGAGATTAGCCGAAAAGCCTTTGCCAGGAGGAACAGTTCCGCGTGCTCGAGTTCCGCTGCCGTAAAGGGACGTATCGATGCATATCCTCGCTCGAAAGCCTCACCGTACAAGGGCGGGAAATCAAAGAACAGGTTGCCAAAGGTGAAATTCTTCACGTCCTGCATGAGGAAATCCTGCCCGGTGCCGTCAAAATCCAGAAACGTGATCCGGCCGCTCTCGTCTACGTGAACGTTTGCGGCATGAAGGTCCCGGTGACACAAACCAAGCGGGACGGCCTCCTGCGGCACCTGCTTCAGGCGCTCGACGATCCGTGGGGCAAGTTTCTCGTAATAGCCGGCATCCTCGGGCCGGTCGTGAAGGAATTCGAGCAGCGGCGGCAGGCTGACCGTGAAACTCACCGCATCATCGATTGAGGGCCGCCGGTTGCCCAGGTACTCCAGGCCCAGTAAATGCATTTCCGCGAACAAGGCGCCGATGCGCTCGGCGGTACGCTCGTCCAGAGCCTCGCCGAACTTCTCTCCCGGAGCCCATGTATACATTGCGACAGCGCGCGCTCCCTCCAGGGAGCCGACCTTGAAATACAGCTCGCCGCTGCTTGTGCGCAATGGCGTTGACGCCGGGAAGTCTCGCCGGCGCAGGTATTCCAGGAAGTCCAGTTCGATATGCACGACATCGACATCGCGCCAGCCTCGCCTCCAGACGCGCATCGCATAGCGGGTCTCCCGATCCTGGATCAGATAGACATCGTTCATGCCCCTGTACAGGAGATGGGCCTTGACCGTGCCACTCAGCGGGTAGCGCCGCGCTGCTTCCGCTGCAATCCAGTCCGGGTGCAGCACCGAGTGCGAAACCCGCGCATTGGCGAAGTTGTTCAAGTCGTTCAAGGAGAAATCACGGCCGATGTCACGCGAATATCGCTGAATTTCCATTGTGGCATACAATCCAATCGCCCATTCAGACAGTCTTCGCAATGCACCGAAACCTCTGCCTGGTCAAAGTGCTGTTTGCACTCGTGGTTCCGTCCTTTTCCCTGGCCGCCCTTGCGGACGATGCACTGGCGGAGCGACTCACACTTGAATCGCTGCGGCAGGAGTATGCCGATGCCGATGGGCGGTTTGCGGACATAGGCGGCGTTGAGGTTTACTACAAGGACCAGGGTGAGGGCCCCGCCATCCTGATGATCCACGGCTCACGGAGCACGCTGCGTACCTGGGATCGCGTGGCGCCCGAATTTCTCGATCGCTACCGGGTGATTCGATACGACCTGCCGCCCAACGGCCTGTCAGGACCGGTGTCCGTCGAGACCGCAGATCGCCTTGAACCGGCGAGCTTTGCCGCGGGTCTGCTGGATCACCTGGGTGTGGACCAGGTAACCTGCGTCGGAGTGTCCAATGGGGGGACGACTTGCATGTATCTTGCGGCCGCCTACCCGGACCGTGTGAACCGGCTGGTTCTGTCGAACTCCCCGTCGGATCCGGTCACGACCGACCACGTCAACGAACCGCCGGAATTCGAGGAAGCTATCAGGGTATTGGACGAGACTGGACTCGAAACGGAAAACTTCATGGATCTGTACCTGGATTTCTTCAGTGGAGACCCTCGGCGGATATCGGAGCAGACACGGCGCGAGTACTTTGATTTCAACCGGCGGGTGAAGGAGGCGAACAGGCTGGCGCTGACGGGACTCGTCGGCGACTACGCAAAAACCAGAAAGGCCATGGCGAGCGTGCGCGCGCCGGTGTTGCTGATCTGGGGCGGCCGCGACGCGCTGTTGCCGCCGGCAGCGGCGGGAATACTGGCCAGTTACCTTGAGGGCACTCTGGTCTCGACAGTGTTCATGCCGGACGTGGGCCACTACCCTCCGCTGGAGTCTCCCTTAAGATTTGCACAGATCGTCGCCGCATTCCTGGAGGCTGCCGCACCGCAATGAACCGAAACCTCTTTATCGCCACCGTGCTGCTGGTGCTGCTTATACCCTCGACTCCCCTGCCCGGCTTTGCGGACGAATTCGCCGATCAGCGTCTTACCCTTGAGTCACTGCGGCAGAAATATGCCGATCCGGATGGGCGGATCGCAAAAATAGGCGGCGTTGAGGTCTACTACAAGGACCAGGGCGAAGGCCCGGCCATTCTGATGATCCATGGCTCGCGCAGCACGCTGCGCACCTGGGATCGCGTGGCCCCGGAACTCCTCGATCGCTACCGGGTGATTCGATACGACCTGCCGCCTAACGGCCTGTCCGGCCCGGTGTCCGACGAAGCCGTCGATCTCATGGAACCGGCGGACCTGGCTGCCGGTCTGTTGGATCACGTGGGGGTTGACCAGGTGACCTGCGTCGGAGTCTCCAGCGGAGGCACGACCTGCATGTACCTCGCTGCCACCTATCCGGATCGGGTGAACCGGCTGATCATGTCGAACTCCCCGTCGGACCCGGTCACGACCGATCACGTCAACCACCCGCCTGCATTCAGGGCGGCGTTGGAGGAACTCGTCGAAACGGGCTTCGAGTCGGAGAATTTCATCAACCTGTTTCTGGATTTCTACAACGGGGACCCGCGACGGATATCGGAGCAGACGCGCCGCGAATACTTCGATTTCAACCGCCGGGTGAAGGAGCCGAACCCGATCGCCATGATCGGACTCGTTGCCGACCACGAGAAAACCAGAAAGGCGATGGCGAGCGTGCGCGCACCTGCGCTCCTGATCTGGGGCGGCCGCGACGCGCTTCTGATCCCCGCGTCGGCGGGCACGCTGGCCCGCTATCTTGAGAATTCTCAGGTCTCGACCGTGTTCATGCCGGACGTGGGGCACTACCCTCCCCTGGAGTCCCCGATACGGTTTGCGCAGATCGTCGCAGCATACCTCGAGGCTGCCACGCCCGACGCCGTCCACTGACGACCGCCCCTTGCGGCAGAAACAGATACGTTTCCGTCAGCACTTGTTGACATTGAGCGGCAGACAATGGTTTTGTCTGCTGATCCTTCTGGTAGCGACAGGAGAATCGGCAGTCGCGGAAAACGCGCGCATCAGTTCAGACAATCTCACCTATCACGGCACACGCCAAAGGACCGGCTGGTACGACAACGAAAGTATTCTGACGCCGGCGGCAGTCGGGTCCGGTAACTTCGGCCTCCTCTGGGAGTCCGAACCGCTGGGTTACGCCGGCACCACACCGCCACGATTGTTCGCATCGCCGCTATACGTCGCCGGACTCCCGGTGCCTGGCGAGGCCGGCCGGTCACGCCGCCTGGACATGGTGTTCGCGGCGAGTGCCACAGGCTTCATTACGGCAATAAACGCGTCCCCGGCAGGTGGTCTGCCGGCCGGGGCGACGCTTTGGAAGCGACGCCTGCTTGAGCGTCCGTGCGGTAGCGGCGCGCGGGGCATCCTCAGCACTCCGGTCATCGACCGGCAGCTACGCCGAATTTACATCCTGGGTTGCGATGGCCCCTGGTCCTGGCATGTCCATGCTCTGGACCTGGCGAGCGGCGCCCCGGTGGAAGGCTGGCCGTTCGAATTGTCCGCGGAGTCCGTTAACAGCCCCGGAATCAATGCAAACGGCGACAACCGCTATCCGTCCGGGGTTGCCATGCTGCAGCGCGGGGCCCTGAACCTGAGTGCCGATGGCCGTTGGCTGTTCGTGGCCTTCGGGGGCGGGCCGAGCAGTGGCTGGCTGATGTCGGTCGATACGTTGCGGCGGCGCGTTGCCGGCGCCTTCTCGGTTACAGCCCGTACGGAAGAGGGGGTCGGAGGCCTGTGGGCTTCCGGCGGACCCGCAATCGATTCCGGAGGCGATCTCTACATCGCCTCCGGGAGCGCCTTCAGCAACGCGATGGCAGGAATGGGAAACCAGGCGTTGTATCCCGACAGCGAAGGTAATTGGAGCCACTCCATATTGCGCCTGGCCGCAGGCGCCGGCGGCGGCTTTCGTTTGGCAGGCACCTATACCCCCTTCAATTATTGCCAGGCAGGAGGCCAGGATCTCGACCTGGGCAGCGGAACCCCCATCCTTGTGGACCTGCCCCCGGGCACTTCACCGAATACCGCATTGCTCGTACACGGCGGCAGCAAGCAGGGCAACGCCTACCTCCTGGACAGAAAACACATGCCAGGGAGCCTCGTCAGGCGTCAGGCCTGCGCCGCGGACTCTATCCGGGGCGCGAGCGCGGACATGTCTCTGTTGTCCCCGTACCCGCAGCCGGCTTTTGGCACTCCGGGGCCACTGAACGTGTTTGGACCGTACAGCGACCGCGTCGGCACGGGCGATTACGCCAAGAGCCGCAGTACTCCGGCATACCTCCAGACTGCCGACGACCGCCACCTTGTCTACCTGGCGGGCACTGCGAAGGCCGCCGAAGAGTCGAGCGCAAGCGTCGCGCCGGGCCTTGCACGAGTCGAGATCGTGGTCAATTCGGAAGAACCCCCCTTCCTTCGCATTGACGCCTTTCAGCCGGAGCTCGTGCTGAAGAATCCCGGGTCGCCGGTTGTTACGAGTTTCAATCGCAGAAACGCCGTGGTGTGGCTGCTCGACGTGAACGTGCCGCCGTCCGCTTCGCTCTACGGCGAAGATCCGCCACAGCCCGTGCTCTACGCGGTCGACGCGCTGTCGATGAAACTCTTGTGGCGCAGTGCGCCCGGACAGCTCTACCCCAGCGGAAAGTACAACGAGCCGCTGGTCACCGACGGCAAAGTGTTCGTTGGGACGGACCGCATCCAGACTTTTGGGTTGGGAGCCATGGAAGCATCACTCCCGAACCCGGGCCGGAATATCGACGAGCCCGTGCATGAGCATCCCGAAGCAACCGCAGCAGCGGTGGATACGACGAATGGTCCGGCCTTATATCAGCAGCGTTGCGCCGTGTGCCATGACCAGAAACGTCCGGATGTGCCATCTCGCGGCGCACTCGCCAGGCTCGACGCGGAAGCCATCGTGGAGAAACTCACGCGCGGACCCATGCAAGGCCATCTCCTGGGACTCAGCGACGGAGAGGTCAGAGCGGTCTCGTACTGGCTCGGGGCCGGCGAGAGGACAATCACTCCGCCGTAGCGCTCATGGTTCAGAGGTCAGGAAGCCGACGATCGCCCTGGCCTTGGCCGTGTCGCCGCCGGATACCGTTGCGATACGACCATCGCGCAACAGGCTCGCTGCCTTGGCGACAGCGGCCCGCAGGACCGGCAATTCGCTGTCGGGCTTGAGGAGCAGCACGGGTGCCTCGATATTCGGCATTCGCTCATAGGCTCGGTACTCGAAGGCCGCGACGTAAGGGTCGGCGTAGGTGTCGAGCGCCTTGAGCACGTCCAGCGCGGCCCGGTGGAGTACCGCCGCCGGCGGCACGGGCCCACTGAGGCGGTGCTCCGGGTCGCGCATGAACCACGGAAAATGCAGCGCCTGGTCGCGAACGAAATTGAACGCCCACACGAAATGGCGTCCGAACTCATCCGGTCTGATGCGCGGCGCGTAGTTCTCGATGATGGCGCTGCGCATGTCGTCCTCGTACTCGATGATGCCGTCGAGCACGACCCGTCGAACCCGGTCCGGGTAGGCCGCGGCGAACTCGCAGGCGATCCGCGCTCCGGTATGGGACCCATACAAATCCACGCGATCGAGCGCTAGCTTGTCGATCAGGCGACGCATACTGTCGGCGAAATAGGCAATGTCCGGGTGATCGACGCCGGGCGCCGCAGAGTCGCCGTTGCCAAGCGTGTCAGGTGCAATCAGGGTTGCGTTGCTGCCGACCTTCCGCAATTCGATCATCAGGCCCTGCAGGAACCACGACGATGCCGGTGACGGGTGAAACATCAAGGTGGCCGGTACATTGAGACCTGCGTCCCCGGCTGGCCGTTCGAGATGCCGGAGGTGCAATTGTCCCTCGCGCAGTGCGACAAACTGGCGTTCAATGTCGTTCACCGTGGTCTCCGGTCCGGAAGGTCGTCATAATATGCTAGGGACTTGACGGGCGCTGTTGGGTCTGGCCTGGAAGACATGAGCGAAACGACTTCTACGAGACGGGCCCTGATGTCATCGACGGGGGCGAGCGCCGCCCTTGCATTGTTGTTTTCAGGCCATAGCGGCATGGCCCAGCCTGCGGTTGCCGATGGCCAGCCTCCCTGGGCGCAACGGTTCTTCAACCTGTACGCGAACGGCGACGGGGTGGCCGAGATGCGGGAGTTGCCGTTGACAGGCCCCGGCCCGCAACCGCCGTATCACCTGATCCGGCATCCCGCTGCCCGGGTGACGGTCGGATCCATCGCACCCGGTTTCATGTACGACTGGCACGTGGCCAACCAACCCAACATTCTGATCCCGATATTCGGAACTCTCGTCGTTGAGCTGCGGGACGGAAGCCGTTACGAATTTGGTCACGGAGACGTTCTTTTCGCCGAGGACTGTGCCGGCACCGGACACAGGTCGGGTGCGGGGCCCGAAGGTCAGTTCGGCGTGTCGGTGCAACTCGACAAGTCCATGTGCCCGGCGCCGGGCGAGTCCATCCTGGACCGGCTGTTGCCCGCCTGAAAATTGCGCGGGCGAAAACGTTGAAGACCGCGACCGGCGGCGGCGCTGCAGCAGGACCAGGCGGAGCGACGCTCCCGCTGCGGACAAGGCTGGGATGGGGCCTCGGCTCCATGCCGATGACCATTCTGAATCTGTCGTCGAACGTCCTGCTGCTGCGTTTCATGACGGACTCGCTTGGGATCGCTGCGTCCGTCGCGGCGCTGATCTTTGCGGGCGCGAAAATCTGGGACGGGATCAGCGACCCCGTGATGGGCGCGCTCTCTGACCGCATCTCCACGCGCTGGGGCCGGCGGCTGCCGTGGCTGGCGACCGGCGGGCTGCTGTGCGCCGGCTCCGTTGCGGCGCTGTATACGACTCCCGAGTTGAACGGGACGCCGCTGCTCCTTTACCTGTCGTTCTTTCTGTTGATGTTCGCTACGTCGTACACCATGTTCAATATCCCTTACATCGCCATGGCGGTGGAACTGACGCCCAGCTATCACGAGCGCACCCAGCTCATGTCGTTCCGGGTCGTTTTTTCCTCTTTCGGCTCGTTGATCGGCTTGAGCCTGGGTCCCGCAATGCTGGCCTGGTGGGGTGCGACCCGGGCAGGCCACGCCCGGATGGCGTGGGTGCTGGCAGCCATTGCGGCGGTCGCGGTGGTGGTGTGCGTCCGGTCGCTTCGCCACGCCCCCCAAACAGTTCAGCGGTTGCAACAGCCGCCACTGAAGGAGCAACTGAAATCGGCTCTCGGGAACGTTCCTTTCCTTTGGCTCATGACGTCAAAGATGGTGTACTTCCTGGTGCTGGCCATCGCCGTTTCCACCACGGCCTACTTTACGAAACACGTCCTTGAGGTGGCCGACGACGTGCTGGGCCTGTACCTGGGCGTTATGAGCGTGGCGCTCATCCTTTCCCAGCCCGCCTGGCTTTTCGTGGCGCGCCGCCTGGGGAAACGAAACGGCTATGTCATCGCAGCGGCGCTTTACGGCGTCGCACATTTTTCCTGGTGGTTCGCCGGTCCGGGCGAGCCCACCGGCTTGATCCTCCTGAGATCGGTTTTCATCGGCGTTGCGGGCGGCGGGACCTTCCTGCTGACCCAGGCGATGCTGCCGGACGCATTGGAATATGACTACCTTCAAACGGGTCTGAGGCGCGAGGGAGCATTCACGGGGCTCTATGTTCTGGTGGAAAAACTGTCCGGCGCTCTGGGCCTCGCCTTCCTTGGGGTTTTCCTCGGCGCCATGGGCTATATTGAAACAACGGAGGGACAGAGGGTCGAACAGGCCGAAAGCGCGCTGCTCGGACTGTATCTCTGCATCGCAGTCCTGCCGCTCCTGTTGCAGGCGATCAGCATCGCCGCAATCTCGCGCTATAACCTGAGCGAGAGCGAGTTGGAGAGGTTGCGCTCTATCCGAAAAGATAAAGGCTCATGAATCAACACCCCCTTAACCCGATTACCGTTGAGCACCGGAAAACCTATCGCAGGGACGGTGTGGTATGCGTTCGGCAAATGTTCGACCTGGACTGGATCAGGGGTCTGAGGCAGGGGGTGGACCGGCTGTTGAAGGACCCGGACAAATTCGGCATTCCCGGCCCCTCGCACGGCGGGTCGATGGCTTCCGTCTGCTTCATGTGGCGCCAACCGGGAGTGTTCCGGGATTTCGCCCTGAATTCGCCGGTCGGCGAGGTTGTCGGACGTGTCATCGGGTCGGAAACTATCCGTCTCTACCACGACCACCTGTTCCATAAGCCTCCCGGTTCCGGCAAAGTGATGGTCTGGCATTGTGATGAAACCGCCTGGCCGGTCATGGGCGAGATGGCCCCCAACATCTGGGTTGCGCTGACCCCGGTGGACGAACGAAACGGGCGGGTGGAATATGTCGCCGGATTTCATCAGCACTGCGTCGACAACAATCTGCACTTCGGGTTCTCTCCCGATCAGGCCGACGGGCTCTGCCCCGACTTCGAGAAGGAGCGGGGGAATCCTGATTTTCGGTTCCGGTTCGTCTCTTTCGACATGGAACCGGGCGACGCGGTCGTGTTCCACCCGTCCACTCCCCATTACTCGAAGGGCAACCACTCAAGGACCAGGGCCCGCACCGGATTGGCGGTGCGGGTATTCGGCGACGACGTGCGCTGGTATCCGGCCGCCTACAAGGCCACCATCCCGGGCGTGGAAGCACTGCCCGAAGGCGACGCGCCCTCGGGCGATTTCTTTCCCATGATCTGGCGGCGGAACAACTGTTGGCAACAAATAGAAGTGTCCGGTTTTAGAACAAATGAACTGTCCGGTTTGGGTGCAGCGCTCCACAGCGCCTGAAGGACGGAGTCCGAAGGGCGCTGTGGAGCGCTGAGCGGTCGGTCGCCCGCTACGCCGCGG
>CAYMQG010000078.1:0-2664 GCA_964392625.1 uncultured Gammaproteobacteria bacterium
TCGGACAGCAGGGATGCCGGCAGGCGCTTCAGAACGGTGCCCGGCGATCCCTTGGCGACCAGGCTGAGCGTGGTGTCTTCCCCCTCGCGTGGTTCGTTCGGTGCGACGCCCGGCAGCAGCCAGCCCGCTTCCCGGCGGAGCAGGTGCTGCGGCGCCGCATGGTCCACCCCGTCCCTGAATTCGACCAGGAACAGATTGACGGCGCCCCGGTCGATGAACCAGACGGTGTCCGGGTCGTCGAGCTTCACGGGCAGGTTGCCGGCGCAGGGCACGGACTCGCCGGCGCTGGCGGCGAGTTCCGCAATGGACGCGTGTTCCGGCCTCGTGTCCCGCATCATCCGGACCTGACCAGCTTTTGGTAGGTGCCGTCCCGGTCCCCCATCAGCTCGTCGTGCGTCCCGCGCTGCACTTCGACGCCCTTGTCGAGCACGATAATCTCGTCGCTGTCCCGCACGGTGCTCAGCCGGTGCGCCACGATCAGGCAAGTGACACCGCGGCGCCGCAGGGCATCGTCGACGTATTCCTCCGTCGCGGCATCGAGGGCGCTGGTCGCCTCATCCAGAATGAGCAGCGTGGGATCGCCCACCAGCCCGCGGGCGATCTCCAGCCGCTGCCGCTGGCCGCCGCTGAAATTCACGCCGCCCTCCTCGACCCGGGTGGAGTACCCATCCGGCCGAAGCAGGATTTCGTCGTGGATCCGGGCATCGCGCGCCGCCGCGAAGATGGCCTCGTCCGGAACGGCCGGGTTCCACAGGGTGATGTTGTCTCGCACGGATGCGGAAAAGAGCACCACCTCCTGATCCACCATGGAGATGGACTCCCGCAGTACCCCATCGGGAATCTCATCCCGCGGATGGCCATCGAAGAGGATGTCGCCCGACCAGGGCTGGTAGATACCGGCTATCACGCGCGCGAGGGTCGACTTGCCGGAACCGCTGGGACCGACCACGGCAACCCGCTGCCCCGGCCTGATCAGGAGGTTGAAGTCCTTGATCAGAGGCGGCCGGCTCCTGTTGAACCCGAAGGTGACGTCTCGCAGCTCAAGCCGGCCGGTGACCTGAAGCCGGCCCTTGAAGGTGGGAATCGACTCCGACTGCGGACTTCGGCGGATGAGGGCGGGGTCCTCGGGGGTCCTGGAGATGTCTTCGAGTCGCTGCAGATCGGTTTCGAGTGCCTGGCGCTTCTCGGCGAACTCCAGGAATCGCCCGATCGGCGCCAGGAACATCTCGGCCAGGATGTAGAACGCGACCAGCGCCCCCAGGGTCATTTGCCCGGCCAGGACCAGACTTCCGCCGACGCCCATGATCGCCGCGCTGCGAAGGGCGGCGATCAGACCCGGAAGCGCGGCATTGACGGATCCCAGCTCCGAGTAGCGCTGGCGCGCATGCAGTTCGCGCGCCTGATGACCGCTCCAGCGCGAAAAGAAATGGTCGTCCGATCCCGTCATGCGCAGGTTGTCGGCATGGTTCAGCATCTGCATGCCGATGCCGATCAGCAGTCCCTGTTCGCGCCTCATCGCCTGGCTTCGAACGGCTCTGACGCCGTTCAGAAAGTGCGCCAGCACGCCATGCATGACGGCCAGAGCGAGCACGACCAGTGTGAGCCGGACATCGTGGATCGCCATGGCAACAAGCAGAACGGCGCTCATTCCCATGTCGACAATGAGGACAAGAAACTGCTCCGTCAGATTTCTCGCGATTCTGTCGATGGACGAGACTCGATCCGTCAGATCGCCCACGAGCCGGTGTTCAAAGAACTCCACCGGCAACCGCAGCAGCCGCGACAGGCCTCGACTGTAGCCGGTCACCGAAATCCGGACTGCGAGCCGCTTCAGGAACCGGTGCTTGAGCAGGGACAGGATGTAGACGAGGACGCCGCCGCCGAGCAGGGCCGTCACGATGCCGCCCCATGGCCCCCGGTTTTCCAGCACATCGTCCACGAACATGCCCAGAGATGCGGGAACAATGAGGGCCAGCAACGTCAACATGAGGGCGCAGGCGATCACCCAGGTGAGCACGCCCCATGATCCGGCGAGGAAAGCGTGCAGTTGTCTGAACAGTCCGGGGCGTTCACCGCCGGGCTTGAAGTCGGGTCCCGGCTCGAATCGGAGCGCGATTCCACTGTAGCCCCTGGCGAACTCGTCGGCGGAGAGCTTGCGGCGCCCGGTGGACGGATCATTGAGATAGACGTTGCGACCGTCGAACCCCTCGACGACGAGGAAATGGCTGAATTGCCAGAACACGATCAGCGGCAACGGCAGTCTTTTCAGCTGATCGGCGCGCAGGGCGAGTCCGCTGCACTCGAGACCGTAGTGCCTGGCGGCGCGAACGATGCTTGCCGCACTGCTCCCGTCTCGACTCACCTCGCATCTTTCCCGCAGTTCGGTCAGTGGAACCCAGCGTCCGAAGTAGCCAAGGATGCTGCCCATGCAGGCGGCACCGCATTCCGACGCATGCACCTGCAGCACGATTGGCGTGGTTATCCTGTGCTTCTTCCTGAACCCGGCAGCGTTCCTGTCGCCAACTCCCCTGAAGGCGATCAACGGCAGCAGTCCGTGGATAAAGCCGCCCGAGCACCGAGAGCGGTGAGGCGCCGGGCTGGCAAGGAGCGACGAAAGGTGAATAGCAGAGCTATTCGCCCGAGGAGCGACGCAGAGCGAAGCCT